>JAQTSL010000255.1 GCA_028711355.1 Rhodoferax sp. | reverse complement strand
GCTCAACAGGTAAAACGCGATCACGTCGTGGCTGACCATCGGCTCGGTCATCTGCGCCACCGCTTCGGGCAGGCGCGCCATCACCTCGCTGTTGACAATGCTGTACTTGTGGTGACGGGTCTTGAAGTGCGTCGCCACGGCATCCGAAAACTCAAATTCGTCGGCTTTTTCTGCACCGTCACCCAGGTCTTCAAAACCGATCGAAAACGTGCGCAAGTCTGGCACGTGCGGCGCCAGCAAGCCCACCAGCAGGCTCGAATCGAGCCCACCCGAGAGCAGCACGCCGACCGGTACGTCGGCGGCCAGCAGACGGCGCTCAACACTGGCTTGCAGCGCTTCGCGCGTGGCCTGCAGCCACTGGGCCTCGGTCAGGGCGCGGGCTGGGCGGGTCGCGTCCAGCGTCCAGTAGCTTTGCTGGGTAACCCGGCCGTCGGGCGTGATGCGCAGCGTCGTCGCGGGTGCCAGTTTGCGCACACCCGCCAGCACCGTGCGTGGCGCCGGTACCACCGTGTGCAGCGTGAAGTGGTGGTGCAGCGCCACCGGGTCAAGTGCCGTGTCCACACCACCGGCGGCCAGCAGCGCGGGCAGGCTCGAGGCAAAGCGCAGGCGCTGCGCGGTCTGGTTCAGGTACAGCGGCTTGATGCCAAAGCGGTCACGCGCCAAAAACAGTTCTTGCGTGCGCAGGTCCCAAATGGCAAACGCAAACATGCCCTTGAAGCGCGCGACGCAAGCGTTGCCCCAGGCGTGATAACTTTTCAGGATGACCTCGCTGTCGCCATCGGAGAAAAAGGTGTAGCCCCGCGCCAGCAGCTCGGCGCGCAGCTCACGGTAGTTGTAAATGGTGCCGTTAAAGACCAACGCCAGTTGCAGCGCGGCATCGACCATCGGCTGGTGCGCGTGGCTGGTCAGGTCAATGATCGACAGGCGCCGGTGCCCCAAGGCCAGCGGGCCGCTCTGATACGTGCCCGCATCGTCCGGGCCACGGCGCGCCAGTTGTGTCGACATGCGTTCAAGCGCCGCCAGGTCGGGCAGCGCGCCGTCAAAACGCAGTTCACCGCACAGCCCGCACATCAGCGCGTGCCCTGGTCGGGCACCACAATCACCGGCGCAAAACCGCCGCCCTGGGTGCGGAAATTGGTGGTTTGGCCGGCGTAGATGCGTGCTGCCAGCAATTGCACCTGGCCCGCGTAAGTGAAGGCGCGCAGGTCAAACTTGAGGTCGGTTGGGGTGCCATCGACATCAATCATGCGGCCAGTGGGCGGCACCAGCGTTTGCGCCACAAAGTCTCCCGCGACGATCTCGCCCCAGACACGCTTGGTCAGCTTGTCGCCACGGTAGGCGGCTTTGGCGCCAAAGCCCGCGACCGGTTTGAAGAACAGTTGGCGGCGTTGCCGCCATAGCGCATCGGCGTGTTCGGGTGTCACCAGTTCGGTGTGCGGCACGTGTTGGCGCAGGGTCAATCGATCAGCGTCTGATACGCCCCATTGCGCCAGCAGCGCGTCGTCACTGAGCGCGATCAGGTTGCGCTTGTCGGCCAGCAATGCGTGCGCGTGCGGGTGCGGTGTCAGTACCACCGCACCGGCGGCGTAGGCGCAGCGCAGCGCCTGGTGCGCTGAGTCGGTCAGGTAAAAGTCGGTCAGGCGGTTATAGACCAGGTCCACCGGCGTACCAGCAAACAGCAGGTGCTGGCCGTCGTAGCTGAGTTCGCTGGGGTCAGCAATGTGGGCCTCGATGCCATGCTGGGTAAAGAGCTGACGAAACAGCTCAAATTCTGGCGCCAGGTACTGCGCGACCGGGGCGCTGTCAACGATCAGCACGTTGCGCCAGGTCTGCGCGCCGCGCTGGCTCCGCCATTCCGCGGCAAACATGTCAAAGACCTGTCGCCTGAGTGTGTCGCGCTGGGCGTCTGAAGGAAAGGCCCAGTCCAATTCGTCGCAGCACGCTTGCTGCGCGCGCGCCAGTGCCAGGTTGAGCAACAGGCCACCGGCGTTGGTGTTGATTTCGATCAGTTGCGCACCGGCGTCGCTGACATGAAAGTCGTAGCCCATACAGACGCTTTGCGGTCCCCAGGCAGGTTGCGCCAGCCGGTCGCTACGGGCCAACGCCTGGGCCTGGTAGGGCGCCAGAGTTGCTACGTGTTCAATAGCTGTTAGCGCTTGTTCTATCTGCGCTTGAACCGCTTTTGATATAAAAACGACGGTGCTGGAAAAGAGGTTGGGACGGGTTTGCAGGATGTGCTCGGTCATGCCGTGCAGGCTGGGGTCGCCCTCAAGCTGCTGGCGCAGGCGTTCGACGTTGAGGGTGCGGCAAAAACAGTCGTGGTTGAGTTGCGCTGCGCTGGTTAAGTGCGCGCTTGATGGCAGCGGTGCGTTCATGGTTTGATTTTGCGTCAAGCCGCAGGTGCTTGTCGCCACTTGAAAATATCGACTGACAAAGCGGTGCCTGTCAAAATGACCACACCACATATCAACATCCAGGTGGTGACCGTTTCAGCCAGAAAGATCACGCCGTAGATCACCGCAAACACGGGTATCAAAAACGTCACCGTCAGCGACGCCGCTACGCCCATCTTGTCGATCAACCGAAAGTACAGCACATAGGCGATGCCGGTGCACAGCACGCCCACCACCAGCAGCGCCAGCCAGGCGGAAGTGCCAGGCGTTTGATTGGGCCAGAACCAATAGGTGGGCAGCGCCAGACCCAGCGCCGCGCCGATTTGGCTGCCGGTGGCCACCACCAGTGAAGAAACCCCGCCCAGATAGCGCCGGGTGTAGCTGGCGGCAATCCCATAGCACAGCGTGGCCAGCAGACACGCCACCACCGCCCAGCCGCTGGAAACGCCCGACGCGTCGGGTTTGAAGCTGGCCTTGCCCCAGGCCAGCATGGCCACGCCGACAAAGCCGATCAGCAGCCCCAAAATCTTCAGCCCGTGTGGCCGGTCTTTGAGCCACAGCCAAGCCACCAGCGCGCCAAATAATGGCACCGTGGCGTTGAGCAGCGCCGACAAGCCGGTGCTGATCGACAGCAAGGCGTAGGCGTAGCAGGCAAACGGAATGCCCGAATTGAGCAGACCCAGGAAAAAGATTTTGCGCCAGTGCTGGGCCAGTGTTGGGCCGTGGCCGCGTGCCAACATCAGTGGCGTCAAAAAAAGTGCGGCGATGGACACCCGCACGCCAGCAGTGGCGAGCGCGCCAAACTCTGCCACCCCCAGCCGCGTGAACAAAAACGACGAGCCCCAGATGGCGGCCAGCAAAATAAATTCAGCCAGCCAGGGGCGGCCCAGATGAGCAGCGGTCAAAGCGCGCCTTCAAGTTGCGGCAGCTTCGCCCTGCGTGCCAGACCACCGGCGTAGCCCGTGAGGTTGCCATGCACGCCCATGACCCGGTGGCACGGGACGATGATGCTGATCGGGTTGCGCGCTACCGCCGCCGCGACGGCTCGCACCGCATGCGACCGGCCAACGCGCGCAGCCAGTGCGCCGTAGCTACAGGTGCTGCCACAAGGCAGGGTCGTGAGCGCTTGCCACACTTGGTTTTGAAAGGACGTTCCGGTGTTTTGGGCCAGCGGCAGATCAAATCCCCGTCGCTGGCCCGCAAAACAGGCGGTCAACTGGTCTGCCGTCCGCTTGAGCAGCGGGTTGTTTGAAACCACCGGGCAGCCAGACAAATCAGGCAGATGCGCCTGATCGGCAAACCAGACCCCCACCAGGTGCTGACCGGCGGCGGCCAGAATCATGCGCTCCATCGGACTGGCAAAATCGGCTTGAGTGGTGGTGCTCGGGAGATTCATGAGAAATTGGCCTCTAGCGCTTACTGGTAATGTATGTGTTGTACATGAAGGCCTGATGATAAACGTGCCACGTAATCCCGCACCATAACCTGTTCTGACTGCCGCATAACTTTCAGGAATTCGTCCCCCCTACAATTCGATCTCAACCTGATTCAACCCCGCAAAAAAGATTTTTTCATGCAATTACCCGCGGCTATTTTTAAAGCCTACGACATCCGTGGTGTGGTGCCCGGCACCGTTAACGACGCGATGGCCGAGGCGTTGGGCCGGGCGTTTGGCACGCTGGCGCTGCGTGAAGGCCAAACCAAGGTGGCAGTTGGGCGCGACGGCCGCCTGAGTGGGCCGATGCTGAGTGCCGCCTTGATGCGCGGCTTGAGCGAGGTCGGCATCGAGGTGATCGACATCGGCATGGCCACCACGCCGATGCTGTACTTTGCCGCCAACACCTTGTGCGCCAGCGGCATCCAGGTCACCGGCAGCCACAATCCCAAAGACTACAACGGCTTCAAGATGGTGCTGGCCGGGCGCGCCATTTACGGCGACGAGATTCAGGCGCTGCGGCGCATGATGGAGGCTGAAAGCTGGGAGCTGCGCCGTAGCGGCCAGATTTGCCAGGCCAGCGTGCTGGCAGATTACCAGGCGCGCATTGTGGGTGGTATCAAGCTGTCGCGGCCGATGAAAATCGTGGTGGACAGCGGCAACGGCATTGCGGGGGCTTCGGCACCCGCAATTTTGCGCGCCATTGGCTGCCAGGTGACCGAGCTGTTCAGTGCAGTGGATGGCAACTTTCCCAACCACCACCCCGACCCCAGCAAGCCAGAGAACCTGCGCGATGTGGTGGCGGCGCTGCAAGCGGGCGAGGCCGAAATTGGTCTGGCGTTTGACGGTGACGGTGACCGGCTGGGCATCGTCACCAAAGACGGCCAAACCATTTACCCGGACCGGCAAATGATGCTGTTTGCCGCCGACGTGTTGACGCGCGTGCCCGGCGGTACCATCTTGTTTGACGTGAAATGTTCGCAGCGCCTGGCGCCAGCGATTGAGGCGGCGGGCGGCGTGCCACTGATGTACAAGACCGGGCATTCGCTGATCAAGGCCAAGATGAAACAGATCAACTCGCCGCTGGGTGGAGAGATGAGTGGTCACGTTTTTTTCAAGGAACGCTGGTATGGTTTTGACGACGGCACCTATGCCGGTTGCCGCCTGCTGGAAATCTTGAGCCGCAGTGCCGACGCCAACGCGGTACTGAACGCGCTGCCCAGCAGTTTTTCGACGCCTGAGCTCAACGTCAAGTGTGCCGAGGGCGAGCCGCATGGCCTGGTCGATCAATTGGTCAAGATCGCAACGGCCCCCGCGGGGGGCAGCGCAGCACATGAAATGGCAAGCGTGGGGGCGCTGTTTGCGGCACCAGCGGTGGTGAATACCATCGACGGTCTGCGCGTGGACTGGCCCGACGGCTTTGGCCTGATTCGCGCCAGCAACACCACGCCAGTGCTGGTGTTGCGCTTTGAAGGCCACACGCCGCAGGCACTGGATCGCATCCAAACGGCCATGCTGGCCTTGCTGCGCACGGTCAAGCCAGATGCGGTGTTTGATGCCCCCAGCCATTGAGCGGTCACCAGCGCCGGGCCGTTACGGCAAC
>JAQTSL010000254.1:1902-5431 GCA_028711355.1 Rhodoferax sp. | reverse complement strand
CCTACACCTCGACCGTGGTGATCGACAAGTTTGAAGAAGAAGCCCCGCAAAAAAAAGGCCAGAAACGCCTGTTAAAAATTGCCGCCACCATTGTGGTCGAGCGTGACGGCCACAAGGCGATGGTGATTGGCGACAAGGGCGACCGCATCAAGCGCATCGGCACCGAAACCCGGGTCGAGCTAGAAAAACTGTTTGACGCCAAAGTCTTTATCGAGCTGTGGGTCAAGGTGCGTTCTGGCTGGGCCGACGACGCGGCGCGGGTGCGCTCGTTTGGCTACGAATGAGTTGGCGCGCCTAAGCCGACCGCGCGCTCCATCTGTTTTTCACCGCTTTTGTAGAACACACCGAACCATGACCGTTACCTCTGAGACCCTTGAGTCCCCCGAGTCCACTAAAGTCCCCGCAGCCACCGTTGCCGAGCCCGTGGCGTTGCCAGATCGTCTGTCCACCGACTCGCGCAGCCCGCACCATGTGGCCGCCGTGTTCTCGCGCGACATCGGTATCCAGCTCAACGGCAAGGAGCTCACCAACGTCGAGGAATATTGCATCAGCCAAGGCTGGGTCAAAGTGCCCGCCAGCAAGACACGTGACCGCAAGGGCAACCCGCTGCTGATCAAACTCAAGGGCAAGGTGCAGGCGTTTTACAAGTAGCCCAGTCACTGGTCAACCAAGTTTTGGCGCACCCGGCATGGCCACGCATCGCGTCAACACGGAACCCGCCTATCTGCTGCACCGCTACGACTGGAGCGAGTCCAGCCTGATTCTGGAGGGGTTCACGCGCAACCACGGCCGTATGGCGTTGGTGGCCAAGGGGGTCAAGCGGCCCAGCTCCAGCTTTCGCCCGATTTTGCTGCCGCTACAGCCGCTGCACCTGGCCTTTGGCGGCGACGCCGAAATCAAGACGCTCAAAGCCGCTGAATGGCAGGGCGGCCACGTCATGCCCTGTGGCGACGCGCTGATGTCGGGCTACTACCTGAACGAATTGCTGCTGAATCTGCTGGCGCGTGAAGACCCGCACCCACGCTTGTTTGACGTCTATGCCAGCGTGGTCGAGCTGGTCGCCAGCGAGCACGGCGAAGTGCTTGAGGCGGCCTTGCGGGTTTTTGAGCTGCTGCTGTTGCGTGAAATTGGTCTGCTGCCGCAACTTGATCTGCAAACCCTGACGCTGCAAGCGCTACAGCCCACAGAGCGTTACTGCCTGGTTCCTGAGGGCGGCCTGCGCCAGGCCGCAGCGCCCGACAGCGCCAGCCTGACGGGCGCGCAGTGGACGCAGTTGCAGCAATTGCTGGATACGCGCGACGCCTTGACCGACCTGCTGCGCGCTTGCGCCGATGCCGCCACAGCGTTGAAACCGCAACTGCGCACGCTGCTCCATTACCATTGCGGTGTCAGCGCGCTGCGCACCCGCCAGGTCATGATTGACCTACAAAATATGTAGCAGCCTGCGGTTGCTGGCTGTTTGCCCTGACCTTTTGGAGCCCAACGTGAACCTGATGAAACCCACCACCGCCTTGTCGGTAAACCTGAACAAAGTGGCCACCGTGCGCAACACACGCCATCTTGGCATCCCCAGCCTGGCGCGCGCCGCTACGCTGTGCTTGCAAGCCGGTGCCCATGGCATCACCGTGCACCCGCGCCCCGACGAGCGCCACATTCGGGGCAGCGACGTGACCGAGCTGGCCATGCTGCTACAGGCCTGGCCAGAGCGCGAATTCAACATTGAGGGCAACCCGCTGCACAACCTGATCGACGTGGTGGGTAAGCTGGTGACGGCCAAACTGCCGGTGCACCAGGTGACCTTTGTGCCGGATTCTGAAGGCCAGTTCACCAGCGACCACGGCTGGTGTTTTCCGGCCGATGCCCAGCGGCTCAAACCCTTGATCGACCAGGCGCACGCCTGGGGCCTGCGGGTGAGTTTGTTTATGGACGCCGAGCCCGGCGCGATGGCCGCCGCCCGCGCGGTGGGGGCCGATCGGGTCGAGCTTTACACCGAACCCTATGCCGCCGCCTGGGGCACGCCTGATCAGGCGGCGCAACTGGCGCGCTTTGCCGCAGCAGCCCAAGCCGCGCTGGCGGTCGGCCTGGGGGTCAACGCCGGGCACGACCTGAACCGCGACAACCTGGCCGCCTTCATCGCGCAGGTGCCCGGTGCCAGCGAAGTGTCGATCGGCCATGCGCTGATTGCCGATGCGCTGGAGCTGGGGTACGCCGCCACCGTCAAAGACTATTTGCGCTGCATCTGCGAGGGGCAAGCGCAAAAATGATTTACGGCATCGGCACCGACATTTGCGATATTCGGCGCATCAAGGCCAGCCTGGACCGCCACGGCGAGCGCTTTGCCCAAAAAATCTTGTCCGATGCCGAATTGACCACCTGGCACGCCCGCAGCCAACGCTGGCCCGGGCGCGGCGTGCGCTATCTGGCCACGCGCTTTAGCGCCAAAGAAGCCTTTAGCAAAGCCATTGGTCTGGGGCTGCACCGGCCCATGAGCTGGCGCAGTTGTGAAATTGGCAAACTCCCCAGCGGTCAGCCGACCATCGTGCTGCACGGCGAACTCAAAGATTGGTTTGCCACCAAAAATTTAACCGCCCACCTCAGCCTGACCGACGAGACCGACTATGCGGCCAGCTTTTGTGTTGTCGAGTTTGTGGATAAAAATTGGCTCTAGCGCTTATGGGCTGTGCGTGAGTAGCTGCCAAATAAATAGTGTTTGGAACAAGCGTTTACGCCGTGCCAGCCGACTGAAACACCCGGATACGCGGGGCGACTCTGGCCAGTGTTTGCCGCGTCACCGTGCGCATGTCGTACTCGGTTTGCAGGTTCAGCCAATAGCGCGGCTCCATGCTGAAAAACAGCTCCAAACGCAAAGCGGTATCAGCCGTGATCGGCCGTCTGCCGTTGACGATATCGCTGATGCGGCTCGGCGGCACATCCATGTCGCTGGAGAGTTGTCGCGCGGTAATGCCCATCGGCTTCATGAATTCTTCAAGCAGAATTTCGCCAAGGTGAACAGCAGTCACGCCCACCAGCGCCTTGAACGGCAGGCTTGCAGAATGGCCTGCGCCGTAGGCACAGGTCGAATGGCGACTTGCATCATGGTTTCTTTTTCCAGTAGTCTAGTCTGTAGCATCCGCTGCGGCCTCGCCATGCACCTTTGTTGTCTTGTCAAACACAGTAGCAGAATTGGGGTCGGATTCCAATTCAGACCAAAAATCTGACAAGTCAGTCAATACAGACCCTCCCGAATTGGGCTCTGACCCCAATTCTGCGGGCCACGCCCACGGAACAAACTAGCAAACTTGAACGACAAGCCAGGGAAAAGGCATTGATGTTATCTACAGTGCGATGAATCCGCTAGCGAAGTTGGTATCCATTCAATCAAAAAACCCACTGACACTTATTCAGTATGCGCAAGCAGCTACAAACGTCATAGCGCATATTGAGCGTGCCAGTGCCTAGCTAATGGTTGGCCGCCGCAGGCGTTGCCGCGTGCACCCTGGCAAAAGTCAGAATCACCTCGCGCACGAAC
>JAQTSL010000254.1:0-1892 GCA_028711355.1 Rhodoferax sp. | reverse complement strand
GGGCTGCGGGGCGGGGAGTTTGAGCAAGGCATCGAAGGTTTTGCGCTCCAGGTAGCCAAGGCCTTCGTCCCAACGCTGCTTGTGCTGGCGCACCGCGTGAAATGAAACGAAAGATAAAAGCGCAGGTCTATCTTGCAGCGCGCGGTGGGCTTTCCCAAGACGAGTTTGACTGTCTTTATGGATTGGTTGGGTATGTTCGTGATGTTGAGCCGACCTTTTTTGAAGCTCTGACTGCGAAATTTGGCGAAGTCGTCTTTCAGCGGTTTTTGCGTCGCCGCGCAGAGTGAAGCTCTGCGAACCAACTGAATTAATCTTCGGATTACCACTGAAGGAGTTTGAACATGCGAACCGTTGTCCCTGTGTCCCCAGGCGAAGTGCCGGATGAAGGGTATTTGAAACGGCACGGCTTGACCAAGTACCGTTTGGCCAATGACATTGGCGTGTCACCCTTGCGCGATGTCGCTGACCCCGCCGTGAAAGCGCAGCTCCAAGCCAATACCGACCAGGCACTCGAGCTGGGAGTCTTTGGTGTGCCCACCGTTGAAGTGGATGGCAAGCTGTTTTGGGGTTTTGATGCGCTGCCCATGCTGGCCGCGTACCTGCGCCAGGACACCTGGTTTGACGGGCCCGACTGGCCGGCCGCCGGCGCCGCTGGGGTCGGCCTGCAACGCGTTTCTTTGCGAGTGGTTTGACCCGCAAGGTCTTTAATCAGTTGGGGACAGAGCAAAGTTCGCTGCGCGTAACTCTTGGTCTGTCCGGCAAAATCGTCTATTTGTCAGCCGCCGGTCTCTACCTCAAAGGCTTTATGTTTGCCTTGCGCCAGCAGTGGGGCGGCCTGGCCCAAGGCGGCGACCAGCGATGCCTTCAAGGTATGCGGTGGATTGATCACAAACACGCCGCTGGCGGGCAAGCCCGGGCGCACCACCTCACCCGCGTCGTCGTGACCGAGCTTGCTGGTCTTGACGGTGAGCGTGGCGTTGAGCCAGGGGCGCGCGGCGCGTTGCGCCAGCGTCTTGAGCTTGCGCGGCAAGTCGTGCGCCTCGGGGCGCGGAATAATCGGGTACCACACCAGGTAGGTGCCGGTGGCAAAGCGCTTGAGCGCGTCGGTCATCAGCTCCACCACGCGACCATAATCGCTCTTGATTTCATAGCTTGGGTCGCACAGTACCAAAGCGCGTCGGGACGGTGGCGGCAAAAACTTTTTGAGGCCTGCAAAGCCGTCTTCCTGCATCACCGTGATGAACCGCCCGGCGTCCAACTGCGCCACGTTGGCCTTGAGCGTCTTGGCGTCGGTCGGGTGCAGTTCAAACAGGCGCAAGCGGTCGCGCTCGCGCAGCACGCGCTGCACGATGAATGGTGAGCCCGGATAAACCTTGTGACTACCCTCGGTATTGAAGCTGGCGACCAGTTCCAGGTAGTCCTGCAATGCCGGGGCCAAAGGCTTGGCTGGGTCAAGCGAGGTCAGCAACTGCAACAAGCCGTGTGTTGCCTCGCCGCTGGTTTGCGCGTAGTCGCCGTCCAGCCGGTACAGACCGGCGCCCGCGTGGGTGTCAAAAAAATGGATAGCGGTGTCTTTTTGCGTCAAGTGGCGCAACACCGCCAGCAGCGCGGTGTGTTTAAGGACATCGGCGTGGTTGCCGGCGTGAAAGGCGTGGCGGTAACTGAACATGGCGGGATATTACCTGAGACCTTGCGGGTCAGACCACTCGCGTGAGCGATGTGCTCTGACCCCAACTGATTAAAGACCTTGCGGGTCAGAGCAAAATTGCGTCGCAATTCTTGATCTGACCCGCAAGGTATCAGTAGTTGCTCTGACCCCAACTGACTAAACGTATAATGCCCGGCTTCGCAGCGCTTACGTGGCTCCGCGGCGAACACAAATTTACCCACCT
>JAQTSL010000253.1 GCA_028711355.1 Rhodoferax sp. | reverse complement strand
TGAGCAGCTCGGTGTGTCGGACTTTCCGGTGATCGACGGCGGCAAGGTGGCCGGTCTGGTGACTGGGCGCGATTTGCGCTTTGAAACCCGGCTGGAGCTACCGGTGCGCCTGATCATGACGCCGCGTGAGCGCCTGGTGACGGTACCCGACGGCACCACGCTGGCGCAAGCCAAGGTGCTGCTCAATCAGCACAAGATCGAACGGCTGCTGGTGGTCAACGACGCGTTTGAACTCAAGGGCCTGATCACGGTGAAAGACATCACCAAACAGACCAGCTTTCCCAACGCCGCGCGGGACGCCCAAGGCAAGTTGCGCGTGGCCGCAGCGGTGGGCGTGGGGGAGGGTACCGAAGAGCGCGTGGAGTTGTTGGCCAAAGCCGGTGTCGATGCGATCGTGGTGGACACCGCGCACGGCCACAGCAAGGGCGTCATCGAGCGGGTGCGCTGGGTCAAGCAGAATTTTCCGCAGGTGCAGGTGATTGGCGGCAACATTGCCACTGGCGCGGCAGCGCTGGCGTTGGTCAAGGCGGGCGCTGACGCGGTCAAGGTCGGCATTGGCCCGGGCTCTATCTGCACCACGCGTATCGTCGCTGGCGTCGGTGTGCCACAGATCATGGCGATCGACAGCGTGGCACAGGCACTTAAAGGCAGCGGCGTGCCGCTGATTGCCGATGGTGGCGTGCGCTACAGCGGCGACATTGCCAAGGCCATTGCCGCGGGCGCTGGTACGGTGATGATGGGCAGCATGTTTGCCGGCACCGAAGAAGCACCGGGCGAGGTGATTTTGTTCCAGGGCCGCAGCTACAAGACCTATCGCGGTATGGGCTCGATTGGTGCCATGCAGCAAGGCAGTGCCGACCGTTACTTTCAGGAATCAAGCGGTGCCAACCCGAACGCCGACAAACTGGTGCCCGAGGGCATTGAGGGCCGGGTGCCGTACAAGGGTTCCATGGTTGCCATCATCTTTCAGATGGCCGGTGGCCTGCGCGCCGCCATGGGCTACTGCGGTTGCGCCAGCATCCCTGAGATGCAAGAGCGCGCCGAATTTGTTGAGATCACCACCGCTGGCATCCGCGAAAGCCATGTGCACGACGTGCAGATCACCAAAGAGGCACCAAACTACCGCGCTGAATAGGCTCGCCCCCCCGGCTTGCCCACTGCGTGTGGCCGCTTAACATGCCAGCCATCAAAAATGGGGCTCTTCGGTCAGTCCAAACCTGCGCAGCCAGGTTTGGAGCCGCTGGCCTCAGCCCCTTGCAGGGGGCAACACCAGCGGCCCGGCAAAGCCGGTTCCGCGGTGTTTCTGGCTAAAGGCAGATTCTCTGAACGGATACTTTTCATGCATCAAAAAATTCTCATCCTTGACTTTGGCTCGCAGGTCACCCAACTGATTGCGCGGCGTATCCGCGAAGCTCACGTTTTTTGCGAGGTGCACCCGTGCGATGTCAGCAACGACTGGGTGCGCGCTTATGCGCGTGACGGCAAACTGCGGGGTGTCATCCTTTCGGGCAGCCACGCCAGCGTTTATGAAGACAGCACCGACAAAGCGCCGCAAGCGGTGTTTGAACTGGGCCTGCCGGTGCTCGGTATCTGCTACGGTATGCAGGCCATGGCGCATCAGTTGGGCGGTGTCGTCACCAGCGGGCACCAGCGCGAATTTGGCCACGCTAACGTGCGGGCGCACGGCCATACGGCGTTGCTTAACGGTATCCAGGACTTCACCACGCCCGAGGGGCACGGTATGTTACAGGTCTGGATGAGCCACGGCGACAAAGTGACCGCGCTGCCACCGGGTTTCAAGCTGATGGCCAGTACCGACAGTTGCCCGATGGCCGGCATGGCCGACGAGGCACGGCACTTTTATGGCGTGCAGTTTCACCCAGAGGTGACGCACACCAAGCGCGGCGCCGCGATTCTGGAACGCTTTGTGCTCGATATCTGCGCCACCCGCGCCGACTGGATCATGGGCGACTACATTACCGAGGCGGTGGAAAGAATTCGCGCTCAGGTGGGCGACGAAGAGGTCATTCTGGGCTTGTCAGGCGGTGTGGATTCATCGGTGGCCGCAGCGCTGATCCACCGTGCCATCGGCGATCAGCTTACCTGTGTGTTTGTCGATCACGGCTTGCTGCGTTTGCATGAGGGCGATCTGGTGATGGAGATGTTTGCCGGCAAACTGCACGCCAAGGTGATCCGGGTCGATGCCGCAGAACAGTTTCTGGGGCAGCTTGCCGGCGTGACCGACCCGGAGGCCAAGCGCAAGATCATTGGCCGCGAATTTGTTGAGGTGTTTAAGGCGCAAGCGCTTGCACTGAAAGCGACGAATGCTTCAATTGACGTAGCGGATGGTAGCCCTGCCAGCAAAGGTGCAACGTGGCTGGCGCAGGGTACCATTTACCCGGACGTGATCGAGTCGGGCGGCGCCAACAACAAAAAGGCCGTGGTCATCAAAAGCCACCACAACGTCGGCGGCTTGCCTGAACAGCTCGGTCTGAAACTGCTGGAGCCGTTGCGCGAACTATTCAAGGACGAGGTGCGTGAACTGGGTGTGGCGCTTGGCCTGCCGTATCACATGGTCTATCGCCACCCGTTTCCTGGTCCGGGCTTGGGCGTGCGCATCTTGGGTGAAGTCAAAAAGGAATACGCTGACTTGCTACGCCGCGCCGACGACATCTTCATGCAAGAGCTGCAAAACTTTGTCGATGAAGCCAGTGGCAAGACCTGGTACGAGCTCACCAGCCAGGCTTTTACAGTTTTCTTGCCGGTCAAAAGTGTCGGCGTGATGGGCGACGGCCGCACCTACGACTACGTGGTGGCGTTGCGCGCGGTGCAGACCAGCGACTTTATGACGGCAGATTGGGCCGAGCTGCCGTACGCGCTGCTCAAAAAAGTTTCCAGCCGCATCATCAACGAAGTGCGCGGCATCAACCGCGTCACCTACGACGTGTCAAGCAAGCCACCGGCGACGATTGAGTGGGAGTGATTTGAGTAGAACCGGGTCAAATCCCCAAAGCGGTTATTACGGTACTAAACAAACATATGTACAGGCAACCCGATGCGTTTTCGGTGCTGCCGCAGCTACTGCGCGGCAAGGGGTGAGATGGGTGTTTCAGGCAGCGCTGCGACGGCCTTTGAGCACGTAAGAACGGGTGGGTCCTTTGCCCTTGAGGTTAACCAGACCACGGTCTTCCAGATCAAATTGATCGCGCAGTTTGAAATAGACCGGTTCACTGACGCCGATGGCGTTGGGTTGCCCTTGTGATTCGATCCGTTGCGCGGTGTTGACTGAATCGCCCCACAGGTCATAACACAGTCGAGAGCTGCCAATCACACCGGCAATCACCGGGCCGGTGTGGATGCCGACGCGTACCGCCAGTTCAAAACCAGTATGTGCCGACAATGTTTTGCACTCTTGAACGATCGCCAGCGCGAAATCGGCCATGCGTTCCACCTGGTGGTCAGTCGCTACCGGCGCACCACAGATCGCCATATAGGCGTCACCAATGGTCTTGATTTTTTCGACGCCATGGGTTTGCGCCAATTGGTCGAACTTGCCAAATATATCTTCCAAAACCGCTAGCAACTGGGTTGGTAACAAGCGGGTGGACAACTGGGTGAAGCCAACGATATCGGCAAACAGGATGGTGACCTCGCCGTGCAACGCGACCGAACGCTTGCCATCTTTCAGCGACGTCGCCACTGATTCGGGGAACACGTTGTAAAGCAGCGTATCAGCGCGTTCGCGCTGGCGGTCGATCCCTTTGCGGTGCGTGAATTCACGCAGCGCCGCACGAAACGTGAATTTTTCGATCACGATGCCAATCACGCAGGCGGCCACGATATTGCTGCTCCAGTGCGGCCCGGCCTCGGGAAAGGCAAACCAAAGCCAACCGATCAGCGCTGCCGCCGACACCATAAACAGCGAGGTGTTAAAGCGCCCTGGCAGCGGGCACGCCGCTGCCACCCCTAGCAGACCGATCGCATAGGTCGAAAGGTCGCCAGTCACACCTGCCAGCACCGCGCTGGACCAGCAACTAAACACCATTCCCATCGACAGAAAGTAGCGCAGCCGCAGCGCTGGTTGACCGACTTGTACCAGCAGCAAGCGGTAGCTGGCCAGAAACACCAGTGCTGCCAAACGCCAGAGCGTCAGCGCATCCAGGCCAGCAGAAAAAAGATGGCTGCGCCAAGCGTCGAGCAGCAACAAAATGATTTCGATGACCAGCAGGGTGTTGGTCACAATCCAGACCCGGCGCAGGCCAGAGCTGACCAGTTCACGCTCAAATTCGTCACACCAGTCGGCGGGGAATTCCGGGTTGGCGACCGGCAATTGATTGGCAAGACGGTTCATGGTGGCAGCCTGCATAGAGACTGCGGCGCAGTATAAGCTAGTCACCGTCAGTGGCGTTCTGAACTTTGCTACCATGCCGCGCTTGTTGTAAAGGCGGTTGATGGGTAGCTGTTTGACGGACGAACACTGGATGCAGTTGGCGCTGGAGCAGGCGCAGGCGGCAGCGTCCGCCGGAGAAGTTCCGGTCGGCGCGGTGGTGGTACGGCAGGGTGAGTTGATCAGCCACGGGAGCAACCAGCCGATCCAGACGCACGACCCCAGCGCGCACGCTGAAATGGTGGCGTTGCGGCGGGCGGCGCAGCGCCTTGGTAATTACCGGCTGCCCGATTGCGAATTATTTGTAACGCTGGAGCCGTGCGTGATGTGCGCCGGTGCCCTGTTGCAGGCGCGACTGCGCCGCGTGGTGTTTGGTGCATCCGATCCGAAGAGCGGTGCGGCTGGTTCAGTGCTAGACGTTTTTGATCATCCAGCCCTCAACCATCACACCCAGCTTCGCGCTGGCGTTCTGCAACAGCCCTGTGCTGACGAGCTGCAACGGTTCTTTGGTCAGCAACGTCGCCAGCAAGCGCAACAGCGGCGACTGACTGGCGCTGCCTTGCGCGACGACGCGTTACGCACGCCGCAGCACTGTTTTTCTGACCTGGCGGCGCTGGCTATCACATCATGCTGGGTACACGACCTGCCCGTGCTCAGTGGCCTGCGTCTGCACTATCTGGACACGCAGGTTGGCGGCAATGAGCAGGCGCTGGTCTATCTGCACGGCCCCGACGCCTGGTGTTGCGCCTGGCGAACGGATCTGGCAGAAGCGTTAGCGCAAGGGCGGCGCGCGCTCTGCCCTGATCTGATTGGCTACGGTCAAAGTGACAAACCTAAAAAGGAGTCAGTCCATACCTTCGCCTGGCATGCCAACTATCTCCGGCAGTGGCTGCACGGTCTGGGCTTGGACCATATCACCCTGGTTAGCCCAGTCGCCATGTTGGGTCTGGCGCGGGTCGTGCAGCAAATGGCCGGTTCGCTGATCGACAACGTTCGGGTTGGCCAACCCGCTGCCTTGACAGCGCAACAGCGCGACGCGCCTTTTCCGGATAATGGTC
>JAQTSL010000252.1 GCA_028711355.1 Rhodoferax sp. | reverse complement strand
GGCAAGGGGGCAATCGCCCAGGCGAATTTGGCGTTTTTCTTGACGTTGCCGTAGAACCCAGCCGAGGTGGTGATCATGGCGCACTCACCGGAAATAAAGGTGGCTTCAGGTACGTTGGCGCGACCCTTATAGACAAACAAGCCTTGCTTGCTCATGTTGGCCAGGTTGTCGATGTGGCGTATGTGCAGCGGGGAATTCACCTTCATACGGGCGTCCAGGCCACCCAGGCCGTTGCCTTTGGTGGCAAATTCGACGTTGTGCCAGGCCGAAAAACTCTCCAACTGGGTCCAGCCTTGCCAGGCAATGGTAAGGGGACATTTGTGGCCGCTGGCCTTGAGCTGGGCTGCCGCCAGTGCCACTTCGGGCCAACTGGTGGGGGCCTTGCTGGCATCCAGCCCGGCGGCTTTGAAGGCATCTTTGTTGATGTAAAACACGGTGGTCGAGCTGTTGAACGGCATGCTCAGCATCTCGCCGCTGGGTGCGGTGTAGTAGCCACCGACAGCAGGAATGTAAGCCTTGGGGTCAAACTTTTGCCCGGCATCTTTCATGACTTTGCCCACCGGCACGATGGCGCCTTTGCTGGCCATCATGGTGGCGGTGCCGACTTCAAACACCTGCAAGATGTGCGGCGCATTGCCGGCGCGAAAGGCGGCTACGGCAGCGGTCATGGATTCGTCGTATTTGCCCTTGTAAGTGGGCACAATTTTGTAATCCGGCTGGCTGGCGTTGAAATCCTTGGCCAGGTCGTTGACCCATTCGCCGTTGACGGCGGTCATCGAGTGCCACCACTGGATTTCAGTCACGGCCTGGGCCGACAGCGCCGACAGGGCGGCCAAGGCCACCGTTACAAGTTTCAATTTCATGCAGTTCTCCTAAGGGTTAAACAGTGCAGCATAGGCAAGTTCTGTGAAAAATCGGTGACAGAATTGTTGCAATGACCAAGAACCCTGATTAGACGCAGATTTGTCGCTGGTGGGCATCAGGGTTTCCCTTAGGGGCCGGGTTTGAGCGTGACGGCGCTGTCAGAAAACGTATCATCACGCGCATTAATTGGTTGAGGACAGAGCAAAAGCCGACTTCGTGTCACCAAAGCTTGTGAATAAGTATGGCTGTAGCGCTGTTCAACCACCGCCACGCCCGCAGCAGGGTCATGCTGCGCTGCGGTAACATCGCCTGCCCAGCCAAACCGGGTCGGTGACAGGGCGTCAAAACGCCGCTTTGGCTGGTATCAATCCCCCTATGAACGCTCGCATTGAACTAGACCATCTGTTGCCAGCCAGCGCTATCACGGCGCCGGGGCCCGACCGCATCCGAGAGATTCCGTACAACTACACCTCGTTTTCTGATCGCGAGATCGTCATTCGGCTGCTGGGTGCTAGCGCCTGGGATTGGCTCAACCAGTTGCGTACCGAGCGTCATACCGGGCGCTCGGCGCGCATGTTGTATGAGGTGTTGGGTGACATCTGGGTAGTCCAGCGCAATCCGTATTTGCAAGACGATTTGCTAGACAATCCGAAGCGCCGTGTGCTTCTGGTACAAGCGTTGCAGCACCGTTTGACTGAGATTCAAAAGCGGCGTCAACCGGCTGATGACCCGACCCGCGATGATTTGGTAGCCAAGTTGCTGGAAGCGGCCAGCCAAGCGGTTGAATCGTTTGACGCTGGTTTTGTCGAAACCGCCATGTTGCGGCGCAAGACGCAAAAGCTGCTGGCCAAACTTACGGCCAAAGACAACATCAAGTTTGACGGCCTCTCGCGCGTGAGCCACGTCACCGATGCCACCGATTGGCGGGTGGAGTACCCGTTTGTGGTGCTGACACCCGATACCGAGGCTGAAATGGCACGTTTGGTCAAGGGCTGCATTGAGCTGGGCCTGACCATCATCCCGCGCGGCGGCGGCACCGGCTACACCGGTGGCGCGATTCCGCTGACCTGCAATAGCGTGGTGATCAACACTGAAAAGCTGGAGGCCATGACCGAGGTCGAAATGGTCAAGCTGCCGGGGTTGGATATGGAAGTGACCACGGTCTGGACCGAAGCCGGGGTGGTGACCAACCGGGTGTCGCGCGCGGCTGAGCGCGCGGGCTATGTGTTTGCAGTCGATCCGACCAGTGCCGAGGCCTCCTGCATTGGCGGCAACATCGCCATGAACGCCGGCGGCAAAAAGGCTGTGCTGTGGGGCACGGCGCTGGACAACCTGGCCAGTTGGCGCATGGTGACACCCCAAGCCCAGTGGCTGGAGGTCACCCGGGTCAATCACAACCTGGGCAAGATTCACGATGCCGAGTTGGCCAGTTTTGATCTACAGTATTTTGAAGCCGACGGCAAAACGCCAGTCCGTACTGAACGGTTGGACATCCCCGGCAAGACCTTCCGCAAAGAAGGCCTGGGAAAGGACGTGACCGACAAGTTTTTAAGCGGCTTGCCCGGCATCCAAAAAGAAGGTTGCGACGGCCTGATCACCAGCGCCCGCTGGGTGGTGCACAAGATGCCTGCCCACACTCGTACCGTGTGTCTGGAGTTTTTTGGCAACGCGCGCGATGCGGTGCCCAGCATTGTCGAGATTAAAGACTTCATGTTTGCCGAGCACAAGCGCAGCGGTGTGGTGCTGGCGGGCCTGGAGCATCTGGACGACCGCTACCTGAAAGCCGTGGGCTACGCCACCAAGTCCAAAAAAGGCGCGGTGAACGGCGGCGTGCCCAAGATGGTGCTGTTTGGTGACATTGCTGGCAACGACGCAGACGCCGTGGCCCGTGTCACCAGTGAGGTGGTGCGCATGGCCAACAGCCGCCACGGTGAAGGCTTTATTGCCATCAGCCCAGAGGCCCGCAATAAGTTCTGGTTGGACCGCAAACGCACCGCTGCCATCAGCAAGCATACCAACGCCTTCAAGATCAATGAAGACGTGGTGATTCCGCTGCCGCGCATGGCCGAATACACCGACGGCATCGAGCGCATCAACATTGAGCTGAGCCTGCAAAACAAGCTGGCGCTGATCGATACGCTGCAAGCATTTTTTGAGCAGGGCAATCTGCCGCTGGGCCGGCAGGACGATGCCAGCGAGATTTCTGCCACCGAGCTGCTGGAAGACCGGGTGGCGCAGGCGCTGGCGTTGATCAGCGAAGTGCGTGCGCTGTGGCAAGGTTGGTTGCACGACGTAGAGCCGCTGTTTGTGCAGTTGCAGGATCACAGCTTGCGCGCCAGTTGGAAAACGCAAATCCGCCAGCCGTTGCAGCAAATTTTTAGTGGCGTGGCGTTTGAGCCGATTTTGAAAGAGTGCAATAGCGTCCACCAGCGCGTGCTCAAAGGGCGGGTGTGGGTAGCGCTGCACATGCACGCGGGTGACGGCAATGTGCACACCAACATCCCCGTCAACAGCGACGACTACGCCATGCTGCAATCCGCCCACGGCGCCGTCAAGCGCATCATGGCGCTGGCGCGTGGCCTGGACGGCGTGATCAGTGGCGAGCACGGCATCGGCATCACCAAGCTGGAGTTTTTGAGCGACGCCGAACTGCAACCGTTTACCGACTACAAGGCAAAAGTGGACCCTGAAGGGCGCTTCAACAAAGGCAAATTGCTTCGAAATACAGAGCTGCCAGCGCAAGTAAAACAAGGGCTGGAGGCTGATTTCTTACATGCCGACCTGACCAACGCCTACACCCCCAGCTTTGGTTTGATGGGGCACGAGTCGATCATCATGCAGCAGTCTGACATTGGCGCCATTGCCGACAGCGTCAAAGACTGCCTGCGCTGCGGCAAGTGCAAACCGGTGTGTTCCACCCATGTGCCGCGCGCCAACCTGCTTTACAGCCCGCGCAACAAGATTCTGGCCACCTCGTTGTTGGTGGAAGCTTTCTTGTACGAAGAGCAGACCCGTCGCGGCGTGTCGATCAAGCACTGGCAAGAGTTTGAAGACGTGGCCGACCACTGCACGGTGTGCCACAAGTGTCTGAGCCCGTGCCCGGTGAAGATCGACTTTGGCGAGGTGTCGATGAACATGCGCAACCTGTTGCGCAAGATGGGGCAAAAGTCGTTCCGGCCCGGCAGTGCCGCAGCGATGTTTTTCTTGAACGCCACCAACCCTGAGACCATCAAGATGGTGCGAGCAGGTATGGTGGGCCTTGGCTTCAAAGCCCAGCGGCTGGCCCATGATTTGTTGAAAGTGATGGCGCGCAAGCAAACCAACGCGCCGCGCGCGACGCTGGGTACGGCGCCGATCAAGGAGCAGGTGATCCACTTCATCAACAAAAAGATGCCCGGTGGCTTGCCCAAAAAAACCGCCCGTGCGCTGCTGGACATTGAGGACCGCGATTACGTGCCCGTGATTCGCAACCCGGTTACCACCAATGCCGAGACCGAGGCGGTGTTTTATTTTCCTGGGTGCGGTTCCGAGCGCTTGTTCAGCCAGGTTGGCCTGGCCACGCAGGCCATGCTGTGGCACGCGGGCGTGCAAACCGTGTTGCCACCAGGCTACCTGTGTTGTGGTTACCCGCAGCGTGGCAGCGGCGACTATGACAAGGCCGAAAAAATCATCACCGACAACCGGGTACTGTTTCACCGTGTTGCCAACACGCTCAATTACCTGGACATCAAGACCGTGGTGGTGAGCTGCGGCACCTGTTATGACCAGTTGCAGACCTATGACTTTGGCAAGATATTTCCCGGTTGTCGCATCATCGATATCCATGAGTTTTTGCTTGAAAAAGGCATCACGCTTGCGGCGGGGCAAGGCGGTTATCTGTATCACGAGCCGTGTCACAACCCGATGAAGCTGGGGGACCCGATGCAAACGGTGCGGGCGTTGGTGGGTGACAAGGTGCTCAAAAGCGATCGCTGCTGTGGTGAATCCGGCACGCTGGGTGTGACCCGACCCGACATCTCGACCCAGGTGCGCTTCAGCAAGGAAGAATCGATCCGCAAGGGTGAAGCCGCCTTGCGCGCCAACGGCAGCGTCGGCGCCAAAGAGAACGTCAAGATTTTGACCAGTTGCCCGAGCTGCCTGCAAGGCCTCAAGCGCTTTGAGGACGACCTGCAAAACGGCTTGCTCGAAGCCGATTACATCGTGGTCGAGATGGCCAACCAGATTCTGGGCAAAGACTGGATGCCCGAGTATGTGGCGCGCGCCAACGCTGGCGGCATTGAGCGGGTGCTGGTGTAGCGCCTACAAAAGGAATTTTTCCATGGCAGGTTTACAAACTGGCGCCCCGACGCCGCAAGACATCACGGTGCACGCTCAGTCGCGTGTGCTGGAGGTGAGTTTTTCGGATGGGCAGACCTTCAAAATCCCGTTTGAGCTGATGCGCGTTTATAGCCCATCGGCCGAGGTGGCAGGACACGGCCCAGGGCAAGAAGTGCTGCAAACCGGCAAGCGTGAGGTTACCCTCAGCGGCCTGGAGCCGGTCGGCAATTACGCCATACAGCCCACCTTTTCAGACGGCCACGACAGCGGTATTTATTCGTGGGACGACTTGTATTTTTTGGGCTCGCACCAGGGTCAGTT
>JAQTSL010000016.1 GCA_028711355.1 Rhodoferax sp. | reverse complement strand
CAAAAAGCCGGATACGGCGTGCACCAGTCCCAGACGGTCGGGGCAAGATAGGGTCAGGGAGTAAACAGGGTTCATAGGGCGGATATTGTCGCTGGCTAAACTGGGGCATCAAGCGGCTCGTTTTCATAAACGCATGATTTTCCCAAAATTTCATTGATAAAGGAGGTGATCAGATGGCCGGTGGAGGACTTTCCCAACTTCCCCGCAAAAGGCGCGGCATATTGTTGGCAGGCCTGGGTGCGGCGACCGTTACAGGTGTGGCAGGCGTCTGGCGTTGGCAGCGTGGCCCGACTTACCCGCAAGGTGCGCCGTTACAGGTAGATGTGTCGTCACTGCCGGCGGGTCAATTGCTCACGGTTCAGTGGAATCAGCGTCCGGTGTGGGTGTTGCGCCGCAGTCCGGCTGATCTGGCAACGCTGGTGCGCAATGACAATGCACTGACCGACGCGCGCTCCGAGCACTCTGCGCAGCCACCCGGTTGCGTCAACCTGCACCGGTCGCTCGACCCGGCGCTGTTGGTTGCCGTCGGCTTGTGTACCCACCAGGGTTGCACGCCGATGTTGCAAGCCGGGGTCGGATTTACCTGCCCGTGTCACGCATCACGCTACGACCTGGCGGGCCGGGTTTTCAAGCAGGGACCTGCGCCCGCCAACCTGGTGATTCCGGCTTATCACTTGGCGGCAGATGGTCGTCTGGTGCTCGGCGCTTTGGCGTAGGCGTGAATAACAACCAAGCGTCTGCAGGACCTTCTTTGCTTAAACCGAGATTGTTCATTAGGCGCGCCTTCGGCGCTGTTTGGGTGCAAGCGGCGCATTGGCGGCCATTTTTGGCAAAACCCCAAGTCAGGGCCTTCTTCGTTGCCCATAGCCCAAGCTATGAGCGCCTCAGTCAGGCTAAAACTGGCTTGCCACTGCATCCGCCTGCCCGCCAAACCCTGATGAACAATCTCGGTTAAACCGAGATTGTTCATTGAACTAAACCGCTGACGCGGCGGAGGTTCGCCAGCAAACGTCACCGCATTTTTGCAGACGCAGGACTTGTGCAAAGGGATGATAAAGGCAAGCCTGACAGAGCAACCCTCACTGCGTGTAGCGATGGTCTGTCCCGCAAAGTCTCAGTAGGGGTTGTCAAAACCCAGCCGCGCCAGGATGTCGATCTCGCGCTGTTCCATGGCCTTGGCCTGGGCGTCGGTTTCGTGGTCCCAGCCCTGTGCGTGCAAGGCACCGTGGACCAGTAGGTGCGCGTAGTGCTGTTGCAGCGTTTTGCCTTGTTGTTGCGCTTCTTGCGCCACTACCGGCGCGCACAGCACCAGGTCGGCGCAAATCAGCGGTTGCTGCGCGTAGGCGAAGGTCAGTACGTTGGTGGCTTGGTCTTTGTGGCGATAGTCGCGGTTGAGCGCTTGACCCTCTGGTGCGTCAACCACACGAACGGTGATTTCTGCGTCGGCTTGCAACGCTGCACGCAGCCAGCGTTGCAGCTTGTGGCGTGGCAGCGCGGCACGCTGCGCTGGCGCGTCGGTCAGCTTGGCAAATTGCAGTGACAAGGTCAGGGTCGGCATGACGGGTTGCGCGCTTCAGGCGTTAGCCAGCGGTCACTGCGCGTCATCGACCGGCGTGGGCGATGGTTCAACATTGAGCTTGAAACGTTCGCTGGCCCAGGCCCCCAGGTCCAGTTGACGACAGCGCGCGCAACAAAACGGCCGAAACGGATTGCTGCTGGCATAAATGCTGGCACCGCCACACGCCGGGCAGGTCACCACCCGTTCTGCGATGGGGGGATCGCCTGCCTGCGTCATGCGCACAGCGCCAGTTCAAAAGCGACATCTTCGGTCACTGGCTGCGGCCGCTGGCCTTCACCCAGACGCATCCAGCGCACCGATACCATCAAGCGGTTGCCGCTGATTTCCGGGATCAGCGCCAGCGAGGCGTCGAGTGCTACACGCAGCAGCAAAAAGGTGCGGCCCTGCGGCAGGTTTTGTTGAAATTGTCCGGCGCTTGCAAACACTTTTTGCGGTGCGCCTGAATCGCGCAGTAGTTTCAGCAGCAGGTGGATCGCGTCGGCCAGTGGCGTCAGCGTGGCGGTCCACTGGCGCAACTCTTCCTGACGGCAAATGCCGGTGCGGTGTTGCCAGGCGTAGTAGGACGGCAAGTCAAATTCGCAGGTGCCGCCAGGGATGCCAATGCGGCTGCGGATGCTCATCAGCCAGTCGTTGTCTGTCAACGACTGCCCGGCCTTGCCCGGCTGCGCGTTGAGTGCGCCAAAGCACTGGTCAAAATCGGCGATGATTTTGTTCAGTGCGGGTTCGGCAATGGCCGGGTTGCCGCGGTAGCCTTCGAGCGTGTGCTTTTGCTTGTCAAGGTCTTTGAGCAGATCTGATTTGAGGTCGGCGCGCGCGGCAACTTCGATGATCTCGAACAGCGTCACCAGTGCAAAGTGGTGGTCCAACGCGTCCATGCGTAGCGTCAACTGGCCCAGTCGGCTAAAAAGATGTTCCAGCCGCAGGTAAGTGCGGATGCGTTCTTGCAATGGGTATTCGTAGAGGATCACGCTGGTGTTTCAGTGGCTGGAGAGTGTGGCGATGATAGCCCGAAGCGCTGTGCCAGCGACTGCACCTGGCTCGATAAAGTGTCAAGCGTGATGCCGTCGTTGCAGATCACTGCATCGGCTGCCCTCAGACGGTGCAGACGGTCAGCCTGGGCCGCCAGAATATCCTGCACTTGTGAGCGGCTCAGGGCACTGCGCGCCATGACACGCAGGGTTTGGGTGTCGGCTCCGCAGTCGATTACCAGCACGCGGTCAACGCGGGCGCGCCAATGCCCGGATTCCACCAGCAACGGGACGTCAAACACCAGGTGGCGATAGCCCGCCGCCTCTGCGGTGGCTGCCTGTTGTCGGGTGTGTTGCCCGACCAACGGGTGGACGATGGCCTCCAGGCGTTTGCGGGCGTTGGGCTCGGCGTAGGCCAACGCCCGCATCCGGTCGCGGTCCAAGGCGCCGCTGGTGTCGATGAATTCGCTGCCGAACGCCTGACCGATAGCGACAACCGCCGCGCCGCCAGCCCCGGTGACGGCACGTGCGATCGCGTCGGCGTCGATCACCGCCGCGCCCAGCTTTGCCAGCATCGCCGCGACGGTGCTTTTGCCCGAGCCAATGCCGCCCGTTAGCCCCCAGCGAACGGTCTCGACCACAGCTTAGAGCCCGATCATGTGCAAAATGGATTGTGGCCCGAACACCATGGCGGTCAGCCCGGCCCCCGCCAAAAACGGCCCGAACGGAATGTAGCCGCCTTCGCGCAGCGCGCTGGAAAATTTCATGGCGATGCCGATGGCCGCACCGATCACCGACGCCATCAGAATGATCGGGATCAGCGCCTGCCAGCCAAACCAGGCGCCCAGTGCGGCAAACAGTTTGAAGTCGCCAAACCCCATGCCTTCCTTGCCGGTAATCAGTTTGAACGCCCAATAGATCAGCCACAGCGACCCATACCCGCCCACGGCGCCCCACACGGCGTCCGCCAGTTCCATGCCGGTCAGGTGCAGCGCTGCAGCGATCAGCCCGGCCCACAACAGAGGCAGTGTGATGTCGTCGGGCAGCAAGGTGGTGTCCCAGTCGATCATGGCCAGCGCCAGCAACGCGGCGGCAAAACCGCACCAGACCAGCGCGGCGGCGTTGCCACCCCAGTGCCAGCCGCACCAGAAAAACAGCGCGCCGGTGGCGAGCTCAATGGCGGGGTAACGCAGGCTCACCGGTGCCTGGCAATGGCGGCAGCGTCCGCGCAGTACCAAATAGCTTAAGACCGGGATGTTGTCAAACCAGGACAAGGTGTGCCCGCAGGACTGGCAGCGTGAGCGCGGCACCGCTAAGTTGAACACCGCCCCGGCAGGCTGAGCCTGACCTTGCAGATCGGCACATTCGGCCTTCCAGCGGGCATTGAGCATGACCGGCAAACGGTAGATCACGACGTTCAGGAAACTGCCGATCAGCAGCCCCAGCAAACCCAGCAAGGCGGCCTCGATCTCCGGTGACAGCGGCATCAAACGACTTGCCCCAATTTGAAGATCGGCAGGTACATTGCCACCACAATGCCGCCGATCAGGGTGCCCAGGATGACGATGATGATCGGCTCCATCAGGCTGGAAATACCGGCCACCATGTCATCGACCTCGGATTCGAAAAAGTCGGCGGCTTTGCCCAGCATATGATCGATCGAACCAGATTCTTCGCCGATCGCGCACATCTGTAGCACCATGCTGGGAAACAGGTTGACATCGGTCATGGCCGCAGTCAGCGCGGTGCCGGTGGAAACCTGTTGCTGGATTTTGAGCGTGGCCAATTCATAGACTGAATTGCCCGACGCACCGCCGACCGAATCGAGCGCTTCGACCAACGGTACACCGGCGGCAAACATGGTCGATAGCGTGCGGGTCCAGCGTGCCACGCAGGACTTGTCAACCAGCACACCAAAGATCGGCATCTTCAGCATCATCCGGTCCATCACGTGTTGCATCTTGACGCTGCGCTTCCAGGCCTGCATGAAAAAGTAAAAACCGCCGCCAATACCGCCAAAAATCAGCCACCAATATTGAACAAAAATTTCACTCATGGCGATCACGGCCAGGGTAGGGGCTGGCAGATCGGCGCCAAAGCTGGTGAACACCTCTTTGAACGATGGCACGACAAAAATCATGATCACTGCGGTGACGACAAAAGCCACGATCAACACCGAGATCGGGTACATCAGCGCCGATTTGATCTTGGACTTCATGGCCTCGGTCTTTTCCATATAAACCGCCAACCGGTCGAGCAACTGGTCCAGGATACCGGCGGCCTCACCGGCTTCGACCAGGTTGCAATACAACGCGTCAAAATACATCGGGTATTTGCGAAACGCCACCGACAACGAGGTACCGGTTTCGACGTCACTGCGGATGTCGCTTAACAGGCGCGCCACGCTCGGGTTGGGGTTGCCGCGTCCGACAATGTCAAACGCCTGTAGCAAGGGGACTCCGGCCTTCATCATGGTGGCGAGCTGCCGCGTAAAGATCGCCAAGTCTTTGGACTTGATCGGGCGACCGGCGCTGCTGCGCCTTTTTTTGATTTTGTTGGCGATCACGCCCTGACGTCGCAACGCGGCCCGAACCTGGTTTTCGCCAGCGGCACGGGTTTCACCGCGAACCTGCTTGCCGCCGCGGTCTTTGCCCTCCCACTCGAAGATGAATTCCTTGGTGGTTGTTGACTTTTCAGTTGCCATGAGTTGTCTGATCGGGTGAGTTGGAAAGTTGCGGCGTTTGCGTCAAAACAGTTCAATATCGCCAACGTTGTCTGGCTCTACAGCCAATTTGCCCTGTGCCATCAGTTCCTCGAAACCGCAGACCTGATTGCGCCCGTGCTCTTTGGCATAGTACACCGCCTTGTCCGCGCGCTCAATCGCGTTGCTGGGCGAGTCGCCGTGGCGTACCAGGGTGAAACCGATGCTGACAGTGATCTGGCCAACCTGTGGAAAGCGATGACTTTCGGTGCCAGTGCGCAGGCGCTCCAGTGCATTTCTGGCCTGTTCGGCTTGGGGGCAGCGCATCAGGACCAGAAACTCTTCACCGCCAAAGCGGTACAACTGATCATGGATGCGAAAGGTCTGACGCATCAGGCGTGCCAGCAGCAGCAGCACCTCGTCGCCGATCAGGTGGCCAAAGTTGTCGTTGACACGCTTGAAATGGTCAATGTCAAGCATCGCCAGCCAGTAGCTTGCGCCGGCTGCTGAGACCTCTGCGTCGGCTGTGGTTTGGCGCCGGTCATTGTCAAGGACGCTGTCAGCGAGCGGCTCTACCGCAACGGTGGCTTTCAGGAAAGCACCGTCAAAGGTCTTGCGGTTGAGTAATTCGGTCAGCGCGTCGCGCTCGCCATAGTCCAGCAGGTCCTGGAAATTCAAAAACAGGCGAAGCACGCCGTCAATCAGTCGCAACTGGTCGGCCGCTAGTGGTTGGGCGCACCAAAGTTCGAGCACGGCTGCCGTGCCAGTGGCACTGATCAGCGGAAAGACGCTGGCCTGGTTGGCCGATTGCGCCACTATTGGCAGACGTTGTGCCAGCACTTGCTGACGCACCGGGAACTGGTCGGCCGACGGAAGTTCGTCCAGATCGGCCCAGGCACTGGCGTCGCTGGTCTGCGCCAAGCCATTGATGAGGCTGGCGCTGGTCAGCCAGCGTTCATTGTCGGGCGGACCGACGCGACGCACGATCAGCACCTGGCTGGGTTGCAGCAGATCGTGCAAGGTGGTGGCCAGCGCTATAACGAGCGACTGGCGGTCGCGCAGCGAGGTGAGGTCGGCAAGCTGGCCTACGATGCTGGTCATGACAGCAGTGCCTGAGCAAACTCGCGGGCGTTAAAGGTTTCAAGGTCTTCAAGCTGTTCACCGACGCCAATGAAATAGACCGGTAGCGGTCGTTCGCGCGCGATCGCCGCCAGCACACCACCTTTGGCGGTGCCGTCGAGTTTGGTGACGATCAGGCCGGTCAGGCCCAGTGCGTCGTCAAACGCCTTGACCTGGTTGAGCGCGTTTTGTCCGGTGTTGCCGTCGATCACCAATAAAATCTCGTGCGGGGGCGTGCTGTCAGGCACCGATGACGCATCACCCGCGCATTGCACAGGCCCGGTTTTTTGCACTACCCGCTTGATTTTGCGCAATTCTTCCATCAGATGCAACTGGGTTGGCAGACGCCCGGCGGTGTCCACCAGTACCACATCGCGGCCACGCGCCTTGCCAGCGCTGACAGCGTCAAACGAGACGGCAGCCGGATCGCCGCCGTCCTGGCTGATGATATCGACGGTGTTGCGGTCGGCCCAGACCCCAAGCTGCTCGCGTGCAGCGGCTCTGAACGTGTCGGCCGCAGCCAGTAGCACGCTGACACCTGATGCGGCCAGATGGCGGGTCAGTTTGCCAATGGAGGTGGTTTTGCCGGCGCCATTGACACCTGCCACCATGATGACGGTGGGCTTGAATTGACCAATTACCAGCGGTTTTTGCAAAGGGGTGAGCAGTTGCGTGAGCGCATCAATCAACAGTTCTCTGACTTGCGCCGGGTCGCTGGTGCGAGTGTCCTTGACGCGTCGCTTGAGGTCTTCCAGCAGGTGCGCAGTAGCTTTGACACCGGTGTCGGCCATCAGCAGAGCGGCCTCGAGGTCTTCGTACAGGGCGTCGTCAATCTGCGTTCCGTTGAAGACCGTAGCGATGCTGGCACCAGTCTTGCGCAAACCAGCCTTCAGCTTGGCGAGCCAGGACTGGCGCTGTGTAGGCGCCTCGCCAGGGGCCGAAAACGGCGCTGCGCCAAGGCCAGCCGTAGCGACTGACATCGAAACCGCAGGCGACCCTGCGCCAGGGCTGGGCGTTGGGGCAACGGCAGAAGGTTTTTTTTTGAAAAAGCTGAACATTTAGGCGCTTTGTGGTATCAACGCATTCTATGAAACGATACACCCCCCGCACTACACATTTTTATTTTTCCTTTCTTTGCTCTGTATTTTCTGTTCTTTTGATCACTACCACTACCGGTCTAGCGGCTGCGCCGACGCCAGGACCGATGGTTGCTCAGCAATTCGTATTGAGCAATGGCATGACGCTGATCGTCAAACCCGACCGGCGGGCTCCAACCGCTGTGCATATGCTCTGGGTGCGGGTCGGTTCGATGGACGAGGTGGACGGCAGCTCCGGGGTGGCGCACGTGCTTGAGCACATGATGTTCAAGGGCACCCCCAGCGTTCCTGCCGGGCAGTTTTCGCGCCGTGTGGCCGCGCTGGGCGGGCGTGAGAACGCATTTACCAGCCACGACTACACCAGCTACTATCAGCAAATCCCGGTCGCCCGTCTGGAAGATGTGATGCGGCTGGAAGCCGACCGTTTTGCCAACAACCAATGGTCCGACGATGAATTCAGGCGCGAGCTCGAAGTGGTCAAGGAAGAACGGCGTATGCGCACCGAGGACGATCCGATCGCTTTGTTGCATGAGGCGCTCAACGCCACCGCGTTTGTCGCCTCGCCCTATCGGCGTCCGATCATCGGCTGGATGAGCGATCTGGACGCGTTGAGCCCCGACGATGCACGCGACTTTTATCGGCGCTGGTACGTGCCGGCCAGCGCTGCGGTGGTGGTGGCCGGTGACGTGGATGTGGATCAGGTGCGTGCGCTGGCCGAAAAGTATTACGGGGTGTTGCCAGCCCAATCGGTGCCAACGCGCAAACCCCGCACCGAACCAGTGCAGGCGGGTATCAAACGGCTGGTGTTCAAGGCACCCGCCGAGCAAGCCAAGGTGACGCTGGCTTTCAAAGTACCGTCGTTGCAGTGGGCGATAGGGTCATCAGACGACGTTGACGCGTTGGCGCTGACGGTGCTGGCGGCTGTGCTGGATGGCTACCAAGGAGCGCGCCTGGAGCGCGCTCTGACCCAGGGGCCAGACCGGGTTGCTGACGGCGTCGGCGCAGACAACGGCTTATGGGGTCGCGGGCCGCAGTTGTTCATGCTGGTGGGCGTGCCCATCGCCGGCAAATCGGCTGATGAGGTAGAGCGTGCCTTGCGCGCGCAAGTGCAACGCATCGCCAACGACGGCGTGACCGAAGCCGAACTGGCGCGTGTCAAAACGCAATGGGTGGCCAGCGAGGTATTTAAACGAGATTCGTTGTTTAACCAGGCGCGCGAGCTGGGGTCGCAGTGGGCGCAGGGTTGGTCGGTGGATGCGGGCGATCGGCTGATTGAGCGCTTGCGAGCGGTAACCGCAGTACAGGTGCAGTCGGTGGCGAAGCGTTATTTTGGTGATGACCAGTTGACGGTGGCGCAGTTGCAGCCACAGCCGGTTGACAGCACCCGTAAACCACGCACTACCAATGCTCCAATACGTCATTGAAGGCCCTTGATTGCCACTATGATTACTACTAATAGCATAGCTGTACGCGCTCTTCTATACTGGGCTATTGCCTTATTTTCTTTGCAAAATGCCGGGGCGGCGATTCCGATCGAGCGCTGGACCCAGCCATCTGGCGCGCAAGTTTTTTTGGTGCAAAGTCAGGCGATTCCAATGCTTGACGTGCAGCTTGACTTTGACGCGGGCGGCCGGCGCGATCCGGCCGATCAAGCCGGGCTGGCCGGTGCCACGGCGGGCATGGTCAGCAAAGGCGTGCGGGCCAGCCAAGACGGTACAGCGGGGCTCGATGAAAACGCGCTGGGTGAAGCCTGGGCCGATCTGGGGGCGAGTTTCACCGTCCAGGCCAGTGGCGACCGCATGAGCTTTGCGTTGCGTAGCCTGACCTATCCTGATTTGTTACCGCGTGCCGTGCAACTGGCGGCGCGGCAATTGGCAAACCCGGCGTTTGCGGCAGACGTCTGGCTGCGTGAGCGTGATTCGTGGGTGGCTGCCATCAAAGAGGCCAATACCCGGCCTGGCACGCTGGCCGGACGCGCTTTTTCGCAGGCCGTCTATGGCAGCCATCCGTATGGGTTTGATACCACCGAAGCCACGTTGGGACGCATCGCGGTGACCGATATGCAAGCGTTTTACCGCGCGCTGATCCAGCCTTGTCGGGCCAAGGTGACGGTGGTTGGCGCGGTCGATCGGGCGCAGGCTGACGCGCTGGTGCTACAGATGCTGGCGCCGCTGGCAGGCCATGGCGTTGCGACTGGCTGTGCCGCCCCGCCGAAACTACCCGAGGTCTCGCCGTTGGCCACGCCGGTAGAGCTGAACATCCCGTTCAAATCGGCGCAGGCGCACGTGCTGATCGGGCAACCGGGTTACAAGCGCGCCGACCCGGATCATTTTGCGCTGACGGTGGGCAATTACATCCTGGGTGGTGGCGGTTTTGTCTCGCGCTTGACCAACGAGGTGCGCGAAAAGCGCGGTCTGAGTTACAGCGTCTATAGCGCTTTCGGGCCCGGGCTGCACGCGGGGGCGTTCACCATCGGGCTGGAAACCCGACCCGATCAGGCCGCGCAGGCGGTGCAAGTGTCACGCCAGGTACTGGCGCAGTTTGTCGCCAACGGACCGACCGAGGAGGAACTGAAGGCGGCCAAAGACCACTTGATTGGTGGTTTTGCCTTGCTGATTGACAGCAACCGCAAATTGCTCAGCAACGTGGCCAACATCGCCTGGAATGAACTGCCGCTGGACTATCTGGAAAGTTGGACGCAACAAGTTGCCAAAGTGTCGGTGGCCGATATTCGCAGTGCCTTTGCGCGCAAGCTACAGCCCGCCACCATGGTCACGGTGGTGTTGGGGCCGCAGGTGCCCTGACAAATCTTCAGCGCATCAGCGACGTAAGACAGGATGACTTGCATGACCCGTCAAGCCGGCCCGGCACATCAGGTGCGCATCATCGGTGGTGCCTTTAGGCGCAGCCTGTTGCCGGTGATCGACCGACCGGGTCTGCGGCCAACGCCCGACCGGGTGCGTGAGACCTTGTTCAACTGGCTGGGGCAGGAGCTGGTTGGCTGGCGTTGCCTGGACGCTTTTGCCGGCAGTGGAGCGCTTGGTTTTGAAGCAGCTTCACGCGGCGCAGCATCAGTGCTGATGGTGGAAAGCGACGCGCAGGCTTTTGCGCAGTTGCAGTTGATTCGCTCCCGGCTTGGCGCTGTTGCGGTGCAATTGGTCCGTGGCGATGCGCTGGCGCAACTCAGGCAGACGCCAGTAGCCTCGTTTGACGTGGTATTGCTGGATCCGCCCTTTGATTCGCAGTTGTTTGAAGCGGCGCTGAGCGGTGCGGCACGCGCGGTGACGAGCACCGGCTGGGTCTATCTGGAGGCGCCCCAGCGCTGGAGCGACGAGCGTCTTCAAGGCGCCGGGCTGAAGTGCTACCGCTACCTGAAGGCCGGTGCCGTACACGCCCACCTGTTGCAACTGATTTAGACCTTGTGGGTCAGACCACTCGCGTAGCGACGTGCTCTGACCCCGACAAATGAATGAGCTTGCGGGTCAGACCACTCGCGCAGCGACGTGCTCTGACCCCGACAAATGAATGAACTTGCGGGTCAGACCACTCGCGTAGCGACGTGCTCTGACCCCAACAAATGAATGAGCTTGCGGGTCAGACCACTCGCGCAGCGACGTGCTCTGACCCCAACTGATTAGAAGTCGGCGCGCAGCGCTGCGCCGTTTTGGGTTGATCGGCTCGGGTAGCGTGATAATGACCGCATCCCTGTTGCCAAGAGTTGTTCACCATGAGCCCACCGCTAACTGCCGTTTATGCCGGTACGTTTGACCCGATCACCCTGGGGCACGAAGACATCGTGCGTCGCAGTGTGCGGTTGTTTGGCCGGGTGATCGTTGCGGTGGCAGTGGGGCATCACAAGAAGGCGCTGTTTTCGATCGATCAGCGCCTGTCGATGGCGCGCCATGCGCTGTGCGACTGCCCCGGCGTTGAGGTGGCGGCGTTTGACGGGCTGCTGCGTGATTTTGTGTTGACACAGCAAGCGCAAGTGGTCGTGCGTGGGGTGCGGTCAGTCACCGATTTTGACTACGAACGACAACTGGCTGGCATGAACCGCAGCTTGATGCCTGGGGTGGAAACGCTGTTTCTATTGCCTGATGACCGGTACCAATACGTGTCGAGTACGTTGGTGCGTGAGATCGCCACGCTGGGGGGTGACGTCGGCGCTTTTGTTTCTGAGACCGTCCATCAGCGTTTGCTTGAAAAACTGCGCGGCGCACCTTGATATCACCTTCAGGGTCCATTACGCAATAACATGCACATTTTTCTCGCCAGCCTTGGGCGCATAGCGTCGTTACAAATCGCTTGTTTAGCGGAGCTAAACGGCGCGCTTTGTGCCTAGCTCTGCATCCCAACTCTGACGGCAAAATGCACAAGTTATTACGTAATGGACCCTAACTACTGGAGATCAGCATGAAGATTCTTCTGCCTTTTGATGGCTCAGCGTCGGCGGTAGCGGCCGCGCAGACGGCGATCCGGTTGATTGACGACGGGCTGGATGCGTCGGTCGTGTTGGCCAACGTGCAAGAGCCCGCCAGCCTTTACGAGTTGATGGTGGCGCACGACCCGCAGGTGATTGAGCAGGCCAGTGCAGCGGCCGGCGCGCATACCCTACAGGTGGCGCAGACGTTGCTGGAAGATGCCGGTATCGTCTATGAGAGTGAAGTGGCCAGCGGTGACCCTGCCAATATGTTGCTGGAATTGCTTGAAAACTATGGCTGCGATCTGGTCATCATGGGTGCCAGCGGGACCAGCGCCTTGCGCAGTGCCTTGCTGGGCTCGGTGTCCAATGAGTTGTTGCACGCGGCCGGCGTGCCAGTGATGATTGTCAAGACCGTTGATCACGATACTGATGATGGCGTGTGACGATTTTGCGGGTCAGACCACTCGCGTAGCGATGTGCTCTGAAGATATATGGCTTTGCTGATCACCGATGAGTGCATCAATTGCGATGTCTGCGAGCCAGAATGCCCAAACCAGGCGATCTTCATGGGGCCAGAAATTTATCAGATTGACCCAGACCAATGCACCGAATGCGTCGGCCATTTCGAGGCGCCCCAGTGTGTTCAGGTCTGTCCGGTGAACTGCATTCCGGTGGACCCGGCGCGCGTCGAAGACCACCAAACACTTTGGCAAAAATATCGACGTTTGCAGGTAGTGCAAGGCGACGTGACGCGGGCGCGTGCTGCCTGAAACCAAGGGCATGTAAAGCCCTAGCGTGAGGCAGCTTCGCGTTTTTTGACGGCTTTTTTGAGGGCTGGCGCTTTGCTGTCTGAACCTGGCACCAACGCAACGAAGCCTTTGGGCTTGTAGCCTGGTTGGCGGGGGCGCTTGGGTGTCAGCGTGGTAGGGGCTGCCTCTGTTACAGGCGCTGCAAAAGTTTTGCTGGCTGGACGGTTGACTTGGTTGCGACTTTCAACCGGATGGTTCACCGCTTTTACCAATTGCAATCTTTCCTGCTCGAGCGCGTTGGCCAATTTCCCATCCCGGCGCGTCGCCGCATCAACTTCGTTTTTGCGCGCCGGGTCGCGCGAGTCGTCAATATTGATTTGTGCCCCGTCAGGGCAAGGTGTTTGGCTGTAGCTGTTGCCGCATCTGAAGATGGTTTCGGCACGGCTCCCGGTGGACGGCGCGATCAGGATAACTGACAACAAGGCCGTCAGAAACCGATGTTGGTTCATGCTACGTTCTCTCTTCCGGTTGTGTCCGATCGGCTCATTGGGGTGGCGGCGGTCAGGTCGCTCGCCGCTGGACGGGGTGGCTTGGGCCGGGGCGGCTTGCTGGTATGGATCAGCCGCGTGGCGTGTTCCATGTCGCCCGCCAGCAACTGCGGCAAGGCGGCGGCGGTGCGATCAATCGCCTGTTCGATGGAGATCCGGTGCTCTGGCGAGGGTTTTTTCAGGACCCAGTGGATCACCTCGGCTTTGTTGCCAGGGTGTCCGATCCCCAGACGCAGACGCCAGTACTGGTCGGTACCAAGTTGATCGTGGATGTCACGCAACCCGTTGTGACCGGCATGGCTGCCACCCAGCTTGAGTTTGGCCTCACCGGGGGCAATGTCAAGCTCATCATGGGCCACCAGGATTTCTTCTGGTGCGATTTTGAAAAAACGGGTCAGCGCGGCTACCGAGTGACCGCTGAGGTTCATGAAAGTTTGGGGTTGTAGCAGCCACAGCGGCTGGCCGTTGACGCAAGTACGGGCGACCAGTCCCTGATACGACTTGTCCATCTGCAACGGTGTCTTGAGGGCGCGCGACACAGCGTCAAGCCACCAGAAACCGGCGTTATGCCGGGTGCTGGCGTAGTCTGGACCAGGGTTGCCGAGGCCGACGAGTAGGCGGATCATGACCGGATTATGCCGATGACAAAAAAAGAGCCCACCGAAGTGGGCTCTTGCAAGTTGTCTGAACCGCCTTATTTCTTGGCGGCTGGCTTGGTTGCCGGTTTGGCTTCGGGCTTGGTCGCCGACTTGGCTGGTGCTTTTGCATCAGATTTGGCATCTGGCTTGGCGGCGACTTCAGGCGCAGCAGCTTCAGCAGCTGGCGCTTCCTCTGTGGCCGCTACCATCACCACCGACACAACCACCGGGTTTTGGTCGCCACCATGCGTGATGGCCTTGACACCCTTGGGCATCGGAATATCAGACAGGTGCAACGAGCTGCCTTTGCGCAAACCGCTCAGATCGACCTTGATGAACTCGGGTAGATCGCCGGGCAGGCACAGTACGTTGATTTCACTGACCACGTGGTTGGCGATGCAGCCTTCGGACTTGACTGCTGGCGATTGATCATCGCCGCTGAAGTGCAGTGGCACCTTCATGTGCAACCGCGTGGTGGCGTCAACCCGCTGAAAATCGACGTGCAAAATCAATTGCTTGTACGGGTGCATTTGCACGTCACGCAACAACACTCTGTGCTCAGTGCCAGCGATGTCCATATTCAGAATGCTGGAATGGAAGGCTTCTTTTTTTAGCGCATGCCACAGCGCATTGTGATCGAGTTCGATCAGTTTGGGTTCACCAGCTCCACCGTAAACGATACCGGGTGTACGCCCGGTAATACGCAGACGGCGGCTCTCACCCGTACCCTGCTTTGAGCGCTCAAAAGCGACAACTTTCATGGACTAACTCCTGTTGGGGCCGACCGCGACCAGTGCGACCCTGTTTCAAAAAAGCCCACTTCCAACGCGGAGGTGAGCGACTGCCAATTCTGATCAGAAAAGGTTTTCCTGATCAGAAAAGAAACTCATGACGGACTTGCCATGCGCGATGCGATAAATGGTTTCAGCGATCAGCGGCGCTACGTTCAATTGCCTGATCTTGGGACAGGCGGCGGCGTTGGCATGCAACGGAATGGTGTTGGTAACGACCACCTCGTCCAGCGCATCACCGGTGCTGATGCGTTCGATCGCCGGACCAGAAAAGATCGGGTGCGTGCAATAGGCATATACTTTTTTGGCACCGCGCTTTTTGAGCACTTCGGCGGCCTTGACCAGGGTGCCGGCGGTGTCAATCATGTCGTCCATGACGACACAGTTGCGCCCCTCAATTTCCCCGATGACGTGCATCACTTCGCTGACGTTGGCTCTGGGGCGACGTTTGTCGATGATCGCCAGGTCGCAACCCAATTGTTTGGCCAGTGCGCGCGCCCGCACCACCCCCCCAACGTCGGGCGACACCACAATCAGGTCGTCATAATTTTTTTGGCGCAAATCGCCCAGCAGCACGGGGGAGGCGTAAATATTGTCCACCGGGATGTCAAAGAAGCCCTGGATTTGGTCAGCGTGCAAATCCATTGTCAGTACCCGCGCTACCCCCACCGCCTGTAGCATATTGGCCACCACCTTGGCAGAGATCGGCACCCGGCTTGAGCGCGGACGACGGTCCTGGCGCGCATAACCAAAATAAGGAATCACGGCGCTGATGCGTTCGGCCGACGCGCGTTTAAGCGCATCCACCATGATCAGCAGTTCCATCAGGTTTTCGTTGGTGGGGGCGCAGGTGCTTTGCACCACGAAGACGTCGCGTGCACGAACGTTTTGCTTGAGTTCAACCGTAACTTCACCGTCTGAAAAACGCCCTACGTCAGCGGAACCCAATTCAATCTTGAGATGACGTGCAATGTCTGCGGCCAGACAGGGGTTGGCATTGCCGGTAAAAACCATGAACTCAGGGGGCTGATCGGCTTGCATGAATGTCCCAACTAAATAGATGCAAAAGCTTTAACTGGTCCGAGGTCGGCACACATGGCAATTTGGCAGGGGAGGAAGGATTCGAACCTTCGCATGCTGGAATCAAAATCCAGTGCCTTAACCAGCTTGGCGACTCCCCTACACGGGTGAGTCCTGCAAGGCAGAACACACCAAAAAATCAAAATCAATCGGCCCAGCCAAGCAATGGGTGCGCCGACAAGGTGTTGCAAAACCTCCACTGCATACCTCTGGGCGCATCTGACTGTTCAAGACCCGGCAGCACCGGCGCAAAAACCGCACTTCCGGAGCCAGTCATCCTGCCGCTCAGACCCAGGTGGTACAACCAGATCAAGGCCTGATCAATTCCTGGGCACAAGCGCCGGGCAACCGGCTGTAAATCGTTTTGACCGTAGCCAATGGCGTCCGCAACAAAGCCTGAGAGTATAGCGGGTTGGGTATCTCTTTTAAGGTCTGGATCTGAAAAAATTCGCTCAGTGGCGAGACCTTCGTCTGGCTTAACTACCAAAAATCTGGCGTCTGGCAGCGTCATGGGTTGCACTTTTTCACCAATTCCCGAAACCCAGGCGTTGCGTCCACCCAGAAAAAAGGGGATATCGGCACCCAACGTCAAACCGAGAACCTGCAACTGCTCCAGACTGTAGTTCAGATGCCACAGGCGGTTCAGCGCCAGCAGGGTGCTGGCGGCGTCGGATGATCCGCCCCCCAGGCCAGCCTGGGACGGGATGCGTTTGTCAATGCCGATATGCACCCCCAGTGACGTTGCGCTGGCCTTCTGAAGTGCACGCGCCGCACGTACCACCAAGTCGTTTGCCGGGAGCGGTTGCGTCAGGTCTTCGCGGCTCACCACGCCGTCGCTGCGCACCTCAAAATGCAGTGTGTCGCACCAATCAATGAGTGCGAACACCGATTCAAGCAAGTGGTAGCCGTCAGCGCGGCGTCCGACGATGTGCAGAAACAGGTTGAGTTTGGCCGGCGCAAAAACATCAACGATGGATTTCATGAAGACAGGCCAATGAGTACGTTGCGACAGGCGTTTAAGGTGCGCTGTCCAGCACCAGACGCAACTCGGTGACGGGTTCAGGGGTGTTGCGGCGCGCCGTCATTTTGCCTTGATTCATGTTGGAAAGATCCGCTTGCCAGCCATCGACGTCCTGCGGACGCCCGCTTAGCCAGAAAAAAAGCGCGGCAACCGGCAGATCGGTGCCAATGGCCTGGTTGATGAGCTGCTGTAAATCGCCAAACTGACGTGTTTCACCGCGGGCAATCAATTCAGCACCCTGGGGGGTCCAGCGGATCGACGCTGCCGTACTGCCCAACGGCGTAAAAAACAACAGCTCACCTTGTTTCGCATTGCCTTCAAGCGCAAATGCCGCCTGGAAGGCTGTGGCCGAGCCGGCTGCTGGTGCAGCCTCGCCCAGCGTGCGCACCGAGAGGCGTCCACTCCAGTGTTCAATATGTGAATGTTTGAGGCCGTCCGAGCTTTGCAGATAAGCGCAGCCAGCTACCAAAAAAATAGCAAAAAGAGCGCAAACAAAGGCAAGGAAGCGTCGGCAAATCACAGCGGTACGCGCAATCTGCGGATGGTTTCCTTGAGCGTGTCGTTGTCCGGGCTGAGTGCAACACCGCGCCGGAAGACGTCAATAGCCTCGCTGCGCTGGTCGCTGTCCCATAGAACCTCACCCAGATGCGCGGCGATCTCGGCATCTGGCCGATCCCTGAATGCTTGCTGCAAGAGTCGCTGGGCCTCATTCTTGTTGCCACTGCGAAAGTGGGCCCAGGCCAGACTGTCGGTGATGAACGGATCTTTGGGTGTCAGCTCCAGCGCCTTGGTGATCAAGGCGATGGCTTCGGGCAACCGCAGCCCCCGATCGGCCAACGAATAGCCCAACGCGTTGTAGGGGTGCGGATCGTCGGGACGGCTGGCGATCAGCTCGCGCAGCAGACGTTCCATCTCGGGTAGGTCACCCAGCTTTTCATACACCATGGCCAGGTCATAAAGCAGGTCGGACTCGTCCGGGAATTGGGCGATGAAGGCCTGCAGGGTCGCACGCGCGCGACTGAGCTGGTGTTGCTCGCGCAGCAATTGGACCTCGGCCGAGCGCTTGAGCCTGGCGTCGGCTTCAGAACGCTCGGGTTGGCTGCGGATGAGCTCAACCGCCTGGTCAAGACGCCCCTCCTGTGCGATCATTGAGGCGCGCCGCAGTTGCGCCCTTAATAAGTCGTCCGGGTTATCCACTTTTTCTAACCATCGTTGCGCATCACCAAGATTTTTTCGAAGTTGTGAAATTTGTGCCATGGCCAGAAATGCCTGAGAGCGGCCACGCCTTATTTCAGCAGTGACCTTGCCAGATGCAGCCAGTTGCGTCATGGTGAGGTAGCGTTGCAGATGTTGTTCAGCCAACTCCAGTTGTCCCCGTTGCAACGCCAACGCACCACTGACTAACCAGGTGTCGGCGTAATCTGCTGCGCGAACCTGCATTTCCAACAGTTGTGCCATGGCGTCTTCTTCACGCTTGGCGTTGACCAAGGTTTTCACGTAAGCCATGCGAAATTCTGGCCGGGCGTAGGGCAGGTGCTTGCCAATCAGCGCTTGCGCCTGCGGTGTGCCTTCTGTCATCAAGGACAAGGCCAGCAAAGCCGGATGCTCTGATCGCAGGTTGATCGCTTGTGCCTTCTGCGCTGCATCGAGCGCTTGCTGGGTCTTACCAGCACTTTGCCACAGGCGACCCATCGCGGCCCATGCGGTGGCGGCGTGGTCTGGCTGTTTGAGGGACTGGGTCAGCGCTTTCTGCACGACCGTGACGACCGCTGGCTTGTCATGGGCACGCTCGTAAAGGCCTGGTATCGACCAGATCAGTTCAACTCGATCGGCAGCAGGCGTCAGGGCAAGCTCTTTAGTGAGCGGTTCCAGCGTGTCCGTAACCCGATTGAGTGCTAACAAAATCTGTAGCACGAAGTGATTGGCCTCACGCGAAGCTGGCAAGACCTGCGACCAGGCCTTGGCAGCCTGCAAGGCAGATTCGCCAGAGCGCGCCTGCAAGGCAATCTGGACGGTACGGCGGTATAGCGCAGGGTCGTGGGTTTTGCTTGCTGCATCGAACATGATGGAAAACGCCTCGCCCGGCTGCTGGTCGCGTGCGCTGAGCTCCCCCAGCAGAATCTGGTAGAGCAGCGGCGCGTCCAGCGCCGACGCCTTGGCCGTGCCACTTTCGCTTGTGGCGCTGGTATCGGGTCGTGCTTGCGCCACTGCAAGCCCGGATAAGAAGGAAAGGATCAACCAGAGGAAGAGGGGGAAAACACGCATACAGCCATAATAATCGAAGCAGATTCACGAGCCGAGGTTTATGCCTGAATTACCCGAAGTTGAAGTTACCCGCCGCAGTTTTGCCAAAGCCATCGAAGCCGCCAGCATACGGTCGATCCGTCTGGGCAAGCCGTTGCGCTGGCCCATCGGGTGCGAACCCGATCAACTGGTGGGGCGTCGCGTCGCCTCGGTGGGACGACGCGGCAAGTACCTGCTGCTAGAGCTGGATCAGGGCTGGCTGCTGCTGCATTTGGGAATGTCGGGTAGTCTGCGGTTTTCGCGACACTTGCCGGCAGCCGGCGCGCATGACCATTTTGACCTAGTGACAACGCGTGGGACCTTGCGTTTGAATGACCCAAGGCGTTTCGGTGCGGTTGTCTATGTACCGACGTTGGCGTCACCGCTGGCTGAAAAATTGCTGGGAAAGTTGGGCGTGGAGCCATTGTCGGATCAATTTGAGCCCGAAGTTTTTTATCAAGGCCTCAGGCGGCGCAGCGCCGCCATCAAGCAAGTCCTGCTAGCGGGGGACCTGGTGGTTGGGGTTGGCAATATTTACGCCTCAGAAAGCCTGTTTTTAGCCGGCATCCGGCCGACCACGCTGGCCGACCGGCTCAGCCGTCGTCGCGTGCAACGCCTGCATGGTGCGATTGGCCAGGTGCTGACGCGCGCGATCGAGCAGGGTGGTAGTACTTTGCGTGATTTCTCGAGTGCTGACGGTACCAATGGTCATTTTCAGCTTGAGGCAATGGTTTATGGTCGTGCGGGCCTGCCGTGTCACGCCTGCGGCACTCCGATCAGGCTGATCCGTCAGGGGCAGCGCTCGTCGTTTTATTGTCCGGTTTGTCAGAAGACCTGAACCGCAAGGAGTTTTTGTTGGTTCAAGAGAAAGCATCTGAGATGGACGCTGGTGGCGCCGGGTTTGCGCTAACGTTGATCCGCTGGCAACAGCGTCACGGGCGTCACAACCTGCCTTGGCAGGGCACGCGTGATGCGTACCGTGTGTGGCTGTCCGAGATCATGTTGCAGCAGACCCAGGTGACAACGGTACGGCCCTATTTCGAGCGGTTTCTGGCCCGCTTTCCTGATGTGCAGAGCTTGGCGCAAGCACCGCAGGACGACGTGCTGGCGTTGTGGAGCGGTCTTGGCTATTACAGCCGGGCACGCAACCTGCACCAGTGTGCGCAGCAGGTGGTGACGCAGTACGGCGGCGTGTTTCCGCGTACCGCAGCGCAACTACAAACGCTGCCTGGCATCGGGTCTTCTACTGCGGCAGCGGTGGCGTCAATCTGTTTTGGCGAACGCGTGGCGATTCTGGACGGCAACGTCAAGCGGGTCTTGACACGCTACCTAGGGTTTGATGCGGATCTGGCGCAGGCTTCCAATGAACGCACCCTGTTGCAGTATGCCAGCGACTTGCTACCACAGTCGGATTTGCAGCGATCCATGCCGCGTTACTCGCAGGCGGTGATGGACCTGGGGGCTACCGTTTGCACCGCGCAGCAGCCGCGCTGCGCTGACTGTCCGCTGCGCAGTGATTGCCGGGCCGCTGCGCAGCAATGCCCGCAGCGATATCCGGTCAAGACACGCAAGCTCAAACGCAGCGCACAAATCGTTTGGCTGCTGTGCGCGCAAACGCCGCAAGGTGCGGTCTGGCTCAGTCAACGACCGATACCGGGTGTTTGGGCCGGGCTGTACTGTTTGCCGCTGTTCGATGACCGGCAAGCGTTGCTAACGGCCTTGCCCGAGCGCGCGCGCCAAGCCATTGATGAATTGCCATCTTTTAAGCATGTACTGACGCACAAGGATTTGTACCTTTACCCGGCGCAGGTGATGTTGTCTGAGCGCGAGGTGCCGGATTGCCCGGGTGACTGGGTAGCTGCGGCGCGCTGGCCCACGCTGGGCCTGCCGGCCCCGGTGCGAACGCTGCTGGGGGCTCAAGTGGCGCCAATTTCGCGGTGACGCTTGAGGGTGGCCCACTCTTGCTCAAACGTGTGGCTGAGTTGCTCGACAAAATAGACCGAGCGGTGTTGCCCGCCGGTGCACCCAATAGCCACGGTGACGTAGCTGCGGTGGTTTTGTGACAGGGCCTTTAACCAGTCGCGCAGAAAAGTCTGGATTTGCTGCAACATACGTTGCACTTGCGGTTGCTGCTGTAAAAAGTCGATCACCGGGGTGTCGCGCCCGGTCAGACGCTGCAATTCGGGCTCGTAGTAGGGGTTAGGCAACATACGCACATCGAACACAAAATCAGCGTCGCTGGGCAGGCCGCGCTTAAAGGCAAACGACTCAAACACCAGCGTCAACTGCTCTTTGGGGGCCCCGACAAAAGTTTTGACGTAACTTTGTAACTGGGTTGGCCGGATCATGCTGGAGTCGATCACATGCGAATCCATTCGCAAATCGCTTAACAGCGCACGTTCCAGTTCGATCGCCTCGTTGAGGTCGTGGCGCTGGTCCGTGGAGGTGTTGTTTGGCACACGCTGTGACAACGGATGGCGTCGTCTGGTCTCAGAAAAACGCCGGATCAGCGTGTCGGTAGCGGCATCCAGAAAGATCGAATCGACCTGGTAACCCTGGTCCTTGAGCTGTTGCAACTGTTGCGGCAGCAGCGGCAGTGACCCGGCACTGCGCACGTCGATCGCAATCGCCAGCGGTCTGGCAGCATTGCTGCGTTCGAGTTTGACCAACGCCAGCAGCAGTTCTGGTGGCAAGTTATCGACACAGTAAAAACCCAGGTCTTCCAGCGCATGCAGCGCCACCGACTTGCCGGAGCCCGACATACCGGTGATCAAAACGATGTGCACGTCTTTTTTTTCGGTGGACATATCAGTCCTTGCCAATTGTCTGTGCTTGCAGCAGATCACGCGCGTGCACCAGCGTACTGGCCAGCACCCGCTCGCCCGCCAGCATACGCGCCAGTTCGCCGACGCGCTGCTCGCCGGTTGCTACTGCCACTGAGCTAATCGTTGATGGCCCCTGCAACTGCTTGCTGACCACCCAGTGCTGGTCGGCACACGCTGCCACCTGCGGCAGATGCGTCACCGCCAGTACCTGGCGGTCGCAGCCAAGCTGGTGCATCAGGCGTCCGACGGTTGCTGCCACTGCGCCGCCAATACCGGAATCAACCTCGTCAAAAATCAGCGTTTGCGCCGTGCCCAGACGGCTGGTAGTGACGGCAATCGCCAGCGCCAAGCGAGACAGTTCGCCGCCCGAGGCAACTTTGGCAACCGCACGGGGTGCGCTGCCGGCGTGGCCTGCCACCAAAAAACGCACGTCTTCCTGGCCGAATTGCATCGGCTCGGGGGTTTCTTCTAGCTGCACCTGAAACTGACCCCCGGGCATACCCAGTCCCTGCATCACCTCGGTGATGGTCTGCGCCAGCCGTGGTGCCGCAGCCCGCCGCACTTTGGTCAACGTGGCCGCTAGCGCCTGATAGCGTTGCCAGGCGCCAGCGATGTTGACTTGCAGCACCGGTAGATCACTGGCGCCGTCGAGCGCCTGCAACTGCTGCTGCCAACTGGCCAGCAGAGCGGGCAACTGGTCAGGTGGACGCTGGTAGCGGCGTGCCAGTGACAGCCACAGCGCCATTCGTTGGTCCAGCGTTTGCAGTCGGTCGGGGTCCAGCTCGGTCTTGTGCAGGTAGCTACGCAGCGTATGCACGGTGTCTTGAAGTTGCGCTTGGCTAACAGACAAAACATCTGCCAGCGCTTTAAAAACAAGCTCGATGTGCTCTTGTTTTTGAAGTGCTTTGAGCCCCGCGCCAAGCTGGGAACAGGCGCTGATCTGATCGCCGTCCAGCGCTATCAGCGCGGCTTGCGCGGCGTCAAGCAAAGCCTGTGCATTGGACAGCCGTGTGTGCTCAGTGTTCAGTGTTTGCCATTCATCGGCACCGGGTGCAAGCTTGCCCAACTCGCCAATTTGCCATAACAGGCGTTCGCGCTCGCCCTGCAACGCGTCTTGTGAGGCTTGTGCCTGGGCAAGTTGCACCTGGGCCTGCTGCCACTGCTGCCACGCTGCGGTCACCGGTTGCGTTGAGGCTTTGGCGTAGGCGTCCAGCAGCGCCCGCACGGTCTCTGGGCGCGTCAGGCTTTGCCAGGCGTGCTGGCCGTGAATGTCCAGCAGTTGTTCGCCCACAGCGCGCAACTGGGTGACGGTGGCGGCGCTACCGTTGATCCAGGCGCGGCTTTTGCCCTGCAAGTCGATCGTGCGGCGTAGCATCAGCGTTGTGTCGGCGTCAAAGCCGCCCGCCTGTAGCCAGGCAAGAGCCGCAGGGGTGTTGTCAAACTCAGCGCTGACTTCGGTGCGACTGGCGCCGTCACGGATCAAGTCAACGTCAGCGCGCCCGCCGGTGGCCAGTTGCAGTGCGTCGATCAGGATCGACTTGCCCGCGCCGGTCTCGCCGGTCAATACGGTAAAGCCGTCGGCCAGATTTAGCTCCAGCTCGTGCACGATGACGAAATCACGCAGAACAATGCGTTTGAGGCTCACGTCGGCGACACTCCTTCGTTCCAGTGCAGCTTTTCACGCAGCGTGTCAAAGTAAGACCAGCCGCGCGGATGCAAAAACCGCACATGGTGCTCAGACCGAGTCACCTCAATGCGGTCGCCGTGCAGCAGTGAGGCCAGCGATTGCATATCAAAACTGGCGCTGGCGTCGCGCCCAGCAACGATCTCGATGGCAATGTGCGAGCTGTTGGCCAGCACGATTGGCCGGTTGGACAGGGTATGCGGGGCAATTGGCACCATCACCCAGCCCGGAATCGATGGGTGCAGCAACGGCCCGCCAGAAGACAGCGAGTAAGCCGTCGAGCCAGTGGGGGTGGCAATGATCAGTCCATCGGCGCGTTGATTGGCGACAAAATGGCCATCTACCTCAACCCGCAATTCGACCATGCCAGCGGTGGCGCCACGGTTAACCACCACGTCGTTCATGGCCATGGCGGTATAGACGCAATTGCCGTCGCGCAGCACGCGTGCATTCA
>JAQTSL010000251.1 GCA_028711355.1 Rhodoferax sp. | reverse complement strand
ATACAAACCATAGCAGTCAGCGGTGCCGTGGGGCGCTCTTTGTGGCACGCCCTGAGCACGCTGGCCACCAGCAACCCCGGCCTGACGCTGGTGGTCAACGACGGCACCCGCCTGTTTGTTGAAGCCGCCGACCTGGCAGCATTCGCCAAGCTCGGTGGCCGCGTTCTGGCCTGCCGCGGGATGCGCATCATCGGCCTCACGCTCAATCCGTTTTCGCCGCATGGTGGCAGTTTTGATGCACACCAATTTCGTGCCGTTGCACAGCAAGCTTTCCCAGACTACCAGGTATGCGACGTTCTGCTGGACGACGCGCTAACAGCCATGGCCGCAGAATGTCACCGCGCAGCATGAAATACAGAGCAACTGTACAAGCCGCCCAATTGGGGTCAGAGCCCAATTCGGTGACGCTGCCTGGGCAAGCTCAAACGCACTGCCGCGAATTGGGATCCGACCCCAATTGGGCTACCGCCTGCGCAAAAACAGCCGCTTCACAGCAAATTTTTCCGGACTGCCAGGTGTACAACGTGATGCTGGAAAGCATGTTAGCGTTAGCAGATTTGGGGTCGGATTACCGCCGGACTGACAGCGCCAGCGCTCGCCCAAATCACTTTCCCGGCGGTACTCTGACCCCAATTCTGCGGGCCGTACCGACTGACTCCAACCAGCGCTCAGCAGCAAGCGCCTCGCACGCAAAGAAAGACCAAATATGTCCCACCTGAACCTGGACCCAGCCCAAATCGACCGCGCCCGCAGCTCGGCCCGGCGCATCGCGCGCCAGGTATTTGACGAGATGGCCGCCTACACCACCACCACGGTCGAGCGCGCCACCTTGCGCCTGCTGGGTGTCGATGGTGTGGACGGCAACGACGTGCCGCTGCCCAACCGGGTGGTCAGCCACTTGCAAGAACAGAACTTGTTGCAACACGGCGCAGCGGCGATCCTGGCCGGTGCCATGCAAGCGCACAACATGAGCGCTCAGCAGGTGGCGCAAGCGGTGGCCGACGGTACGCTGGCCCTGACCTTGCCGCCAGACCTGCCCGCCACGCAACAAGCCGCCAAAGCGCAGGCGCAACAGGCCTGCGCGCATATAACCGCCCAGCGCGCCACGCGCGATGCACAAATCAAAACGGCAGGCGAAGCGCCGACACCGTGGCTCTATGTCATTGTGGCCACCGGCAACATTTACGAGGACGTGGCGCAGGCGCGCGCGGCGGCCGAGCAGGGCGCCGACATCATCGCCGTGATCCGCTCCACCGGCCAGAGCCTGCTGGACTACGTGCCCTTTGGGGCCACCACCGAAGGTTTTGGCGGCACCTACGCCACCCAAGAAAACTTCAAGCTGATGCGCACCGCGCTGGACGACGTGGGCCACAAGGTGGGCCGCTACATTCGTCTGACCAACTACTGCTCGGGTCTGTGCATGCCAGAGATTGCTGCCATGGGCGCGCTGGAGCGGCTCGACATGATGCTCAACGACTCAATGTACGGCATCATCTTTCGCGACATCAATATGCAGCGCACCTTCATCGACCAGTTTTTCTCACGAATGGTCAATGCCTATGCCGGCATCATCATCAATACGGGAGAAGACAATTACCTCACCACAGCCGACGCGGTGGAGGCCGCGCATACGGTGCTGGCCTCGCAGCTCATCAACGAACAGTTTGCCGAGCTCTCCGGTTTAAAACCAGAACAAATGGGTCTGGGCCACGCGTTCGAGATCAACCCCGAGCTGGAAAACGGCTTTTTGTGGGAGTTGGCGCACGCGCAACTGGCGCGCCAGGTGTTCCCCGACGCCTGCCTGAAGTACATGCCGCCGACCAAACACATGACCGGCAACATCTTCAAAGGCCAGGTGCAGGACACGCTGTTCAACCTCGTCAGCACGGTTACCAACCAGAACATTCATCTGCTGGGCATGATGACCGAAGCGATCCACACGCCGTTTATCCAGGACCGCTTTCTGGCGATCCAGAACGCCAGGTACGTGTTTGGCACCATGAAGGATTTGCACAGCGAGATTGAATTCAAGGCCGGCGGCCAGATCGAGCGGCGCGCCCAAGCGGTGCTGGCCGACACCGTGGCGATGTTGGCGCAGATTGAACAGATCGGCCTGCCAGGCGCGATCGGTCAGGGCATGTTTGCCGAGATTTCACGCACACCCACCGGTGGCAAGGGCTTGGATGGCGTGGTGGCCAAGGCCGATGATTACTACAACCCGTTTCCCCAATTGATGTTGCCCGGGTTTTTGGGGTCAGACGCCAATTCTGCGAAGCATGATTTGTCATTGCGGACTCGATCCGCAATCCATGACTCCGAATCCACTGGATGCCGGATCAAGTCCGGCATGACAACGGATGAATTGGCGTCGGCCCCCAATAACCCAGTCAAACCCTACGGCGACACGCTGGGCGACGGGCGCGTGCAACTGTCGTTCACGCTGCCGGTGGCGTTGGACGACCGCGCCAAAGAAGGCGCCAAACGGCTGGCGGCGCAAATGGGGCTGACCGAACCGGCTGTGGTGCACTGCGAGGACATGGGGCAAGGCTTCAGCTTTTACGTGGTTTATGGTCAATGCCAGCACCAGGTGGACCTGAACAGCTACTCGGTCGTCAAGCCCGACTACGAGGTGCTGGACAAAGAGGCGATCAATGCGCTGATTGACGCCAAAATGAAACGCCGCATGGTGGTGGTGGGCGCCTGCATCGAGACCGACGCGCATACCGTGGGTATCGATGCCATCATGAACATGAAGGGCTACAACGGGCACAAGGGGCTGGAAAGCTACCACAGCCTGCGCGCCATCAACCTGGGTGCGCAGGTGACGTGCGAAGAACTGGTGAGCCGCGCCATCGAAGAGAGAGCCGACGTGATTCTGGTGTCGCAAATTGTGACGCAAAAGAACATTCATCTGGACAACCTGACCAAGCTGGCCGACCTGCTGGAAGCCGAAGGCCTGCGCGACCAGGTGATCCTGATCGTCGGCGGCCCACGCATCAGCCACGAGCTGGCCAAAGAATTAGGCTACGACGCTGGTTTTGGGGTCAAGTCGTATGCGCAAGATGTGGCGTCGTTTGCCATCCATGAGTGGGACAAGCGGCATTTAGCGTGACGGCCAGGGTTTTTGGGGTGGACACCCACGCCAACATAGTTGGTGCGCCACGCGGAGCAACCGGCACGGGCGGCCACCTCATGCTGGGGTACCAGAAATCGGTGCCCGCCCATGCCGGTCACTCCGCGAAGTGTTGGCGTGAAAGTACAGAATGTCATACCGGGCCACGACCCGGTATCCACGAATTTGGAGTCATGGATTGCGGGTCGTGGCCCGCAATGACAAACTCTTGCGCCACCAGCGTCCAGCGCCGTGGCTGGCTTTGGCGGCCGACGATTTCTGGTACTCCAGCATGAGGAGGCCGCCAAAGCCAGCCACGGCGCGGGTTAAAACCATAAGCGCCATAAGTGAATGAACCCGAACGAACACCCAGTAACGTGCCAACCGCACACCACGTATTTTGAAAAGGAACACACCATGCAAAACATCACCAGCCTGATCCGCCTGCGCATCAGCGCGCACGATGCCCACTACGCCGGCAACCTGGTGGACGGCGCCAAAATGCTCAACCTGTTTGGCGATGTCGCCACCGAGCTTTTGATCCGCAGCGACGGCGATGAGGGCCTGTTTGTGGCCTACGACAACGTCGAGTTTTTGGCACCGGTGCACGCTGGCGACTACATTGAGGCGACCGGGCGCATCGTTTCCATGGGCAAAACCTCACGCAAGATGGTGTTTGAAGCCCGCAAAGTCATCGTGCCTGCTGGCGTTGCGGGGCAAGCGTCGGCGGCCGATGTGCTGGCCGAACCGGTGCTGGTCTGTCGCGCCAGCGGGACCTGCGTTGTCCCCGCTGGTTTCCAACGAAAAGCGTCTGTGGCGCCCACAGAATAAGCGCAAGCTGCTATGAAAAAGCTCATCATCACAGCGGCCCTGACCGGCGCCGAAGTCACCCGCGAACAGCAGCCTGCACTGCCGATCACGCCCGAAGAAATTGGCATCGCGGCGGCCGAATGCGCGCAGGCGGGGGCTTCCATCGTGCACGTGCACGCGCGCCTGGCCGATGGCACACCAACCCAGGACAAAGAGGTTTACCGTCAGATCATCACTGAGGTGCGACAGCGCTGCGACGTGATCGTGCAGGTCTCCACCGGCGGCGCGGTCGGCATGAACGCGCAGGAACGGCTGGCGCCGGTCACGCTCAGGCCAGAGATGGCGACGCTGTCGATGGGCACGGTCAACTTTGGCGGCGACGTGTTCATGAACCACCCCGCCGACATGGAAGTTTTTGCCAAGGCCATGGTTGACCACGGCGTCAAACCCGAGCTGGAAATTTTTGACACCGGCATGCTGACCACCGCCCTGCGCTGGCTCAAAAAAGGGGTACTCGCAGGCCCGCAGCACTTTGATTTTGTGCTGGGCATTCCCGGCGGTATGGCCGGTACGCCCGAGGCGTTGATGTATTTGAGGTCACAGTTGCCTGAAGGTTCGACCTGGACGGTAGCGGGCATCGGCGCGGCGCAACTGGCGCTGGGCACGCTGGCGATTTTGCTTGGGGGCCACGTGCGCGTTGGCTTTGAAGACAACGTGTATTACCGCAAAGGCGAGCTCGCCAGCAGCAACGCGCAACTGGTGGCGCGCATGGCACGCCTGGCTGCCGAGCTGGGCCGCAACGTCGCCAGCTCCGTTGAGGCGCGAGTAATGCTCGGGCTGCGTTGACCAGCGTTGCGGATGTCCCGGCGCGTGTCGTCAGGCACGCATCAGCGTGCTCTTGCCAAACAGGCTCTCCACCAGATCCACCGCCAACTCGGCGGTCTTGTTGCGCACGTCCAGCGCCGGGTTGAGCTCGACGATGTCCAGCGACGCCAGGCGGCCGGTGTCGGCGATCATTTCCATGCACAGTTGCGCCTCGCGGTAGGTGGGGCCGCCGCGCACCGTGGTGCCGACGCCGGGCGCAATGTCGGGGTCGAGAAAATCGACATCCAGGCTGACGTGCAGATGGGTGTTGGCATCAACCAGTGCCAGCGCCAGTTCCATCGCTTGGCGCATACCCATCTCGTCGATGTAGCGCATGTCAAACACCTCAATGCCCATGTCATGCACCAGCCGTTTTTCGCCGGCATCGACGCTGCGAATGCCAATTTGGCGAATCTCTTTGGGATTGAGCGCGGGCGTGTGGCCGCCGATGCTGATCAGCTCTTGCGGCCCTTGCCCGCACAGGCACGCCACCGGCATGCCGTGGATGTTGCCGCTGGGTGTCATGGTGGCGGTGTTGAAGTCGGCGTGCGCGTCAAACCACAGCACGCGCAGTTTTTTGCCCTGCTCGCGGCAGCGCCGAGCCACCGCGCTGATCGAGCCGATGGCCAGGCAATGGTCGCCGCCCAGCATGATCGGTAATCGACCAGCGGTCAGCTCGGCGTAGGTCGCGTCATGCAGCAACTGGTTCCACTGCGCCACCTCGGTCAGGTGTCTGAAGCCGTTGACTGCTG
>JAQTSL010000250.1 GCA_028711355.1 Rhodoferax sp. | reverse complement strand
AGTCGCGCCCAATCGATATGTTGGAACTCGGGCTGTTGGATTTTGATGTTCAAAACCCACGTTTTGGTGCAGCGGTAGGTCAACGCAACGAGCCCAAAGATGTGCTCAACCACCTTGTTGGAACTTTCGGCGTTGAAGACGTATTGAGTTCAATCGCAGTGAATGGCTATTTCCTGGCTGAGCCCATGATTTGCCGCAAAGACAATGGACGATTTACAGTGGTGGAAGGAAACCGCCGACTGGCCGCGTGCCTGATACTTGCTGGCGATGCCAGAGCCATTGACCAAAAAAAATACACCGAACAGTTTCAGGCGCTGCGCGACCAACACAAGAAACCCAAATTTGACCGTGTTCCCTGCATCGTGTTTGAGTCGCACGAGAGCGAACGCGATTTGCTGGCCTATCTGGGGGTGCGGCACATTGCATCTTCACAAGGTTGGGACTCGTTTGCCAAGGCAGCCTGGATCGCCAGAGCAGTTGAACAACACAACATAAGCCTGATCGACATTTCGGCAATGACAGGAGATCAGAACAAGACCGTAAGCCACTTGCTCGAGGGCTACTACTTTGTTCAGCAAATGGTTGACAGTGGGTACTTCATCCCCAGCCAAAGCACCAGAAAGGGCCGAGGTAGCAACCCGGCGTTTCCATTTTCGTGGATATATACCCTGTTTTTTTCACCTTCTGCGCGTAAATTTGTCGGGCTACCCGCTGAGCCTACGCCTAACCCTGTTCCAGTAGACAAGTTACCCCAAGCGGGGCGGCTACTGGAGCGCATGTTTGGTGCCACTGGAAAGTCCGCCGCTATTGATGACTCGCGCGACATTACCCGCCTGGCGAGAATTTTGGACGACACCAACAAGGTGGCACTGCTGGAAACAGGGCGACACATTGACGAAATCGAATTTGAGTCACAACCACTGGAAGACAAACTTCGCCAAGGTTTGCAACTGTGTCACGACAAGCTCGGTGTTTTGCTTGCGGCGATGGAGGCTGCGCCACCAGACCGGTCGCAAGCCATGCAAAGTGAATCTGCCGCGCTGGCGGTTGCGCACCTGTCCAGGAGCATTTGGCAAAAACTCAACGATGCCACCAAAGCTTCTGCATTGGGCAACCTGCCACCCCAGGTATGAGCATTAGTCGGAGCCAGGCGGCAGGCACACGCCACCAGTGGGATAAACGCCACCACTACGAAAGTGAATACACCAACGCTGATGAGGCGGAATGGTCGGCTGTGCTGCGGGGTAGCGCCCATGTATCGCACGGTACACAAGACGAAATGATGTCAGAGTTTGCACTGGAGGACAGTGAAACACCCGGCGCGACCTACATGAGCCGAGAATCTGCTGACGAAGCGCTGCAAGGGGCCGTATTAGAAGTGGTGGCAGAGAGAATGAAGTTGCTTGGCATTGATGGCTACCCATTTAGACTGGAAAAAAATAGCCTCGTTTTGTCCGCTGCGGACGACCACCCGTACCTGGCATTGCTGGCGATCTGCAACCTCACATCGTTATCGGCCAAGCCGTTTAACCAGGCTCCGGTCGGCTTTGAGTACCTTAGTCTATTGGCTGCCAGATCGTACCTCGGGCCAAATGCAAAAGGGTGGCGATTCGGTTGGCCTAGGGCCAATAAGTCCGATCTGCTAATCAAAGATGCTGCGGCCACGTTGAAATTGCGCGCGGGGTCCCACCCGAACGAATGGGACTGGAACCCATCACCATCGCTGCCTGAGAGCCCGACCACCAAGAGCCTTAAAGATACGGGAATGGACATTGTGGTCTGGGTGCCGTGGGCCGATTTAGGACCGGCCCAGCTACAACTGGTGGGCCAATGTGCTTGTGGAGATGACTGGAAATTCAAGACACTTGAACTGCATCTTCCACGGCTGAAACAGTGGATGCGCGTACCAGAGCCGCCACCCGTGCGTGCACTATTCACGCCACGCCACACACCGCTGCCAACCATTAGCTACGAAGCTCCCCAGGCAGGCCTGATGTTTGACCGCATCCGAATGGTTAAGCTGCTAATGAGCGATGCCAGAATCGCGCGAGCTGCCAAGCGATTTACCCGCAAAATAGTGACCATTGCCCGCCCAAAAGAACCAGCAGCTAGTCCCACACCTTTGGCAGCGCCTTGACCACAGCCTCAAACAGTGGCGGCGGCACGGCGTTGCCGGCCACTTTGTAGCGCATGTCCAGGCTGCCAGCGTCAGTGTCGGGGAAGATGAAGTCACGTGCAAAGCCCTGCAGGCGAGCGGCCTCACGGTAGCTGAAGCGCCGGGCACGGGCATCGGTCTCAAACTTCCAGACGTTGTGCTCAAGCTTTACCAGCGCCGGGCTCATGGGGTGCAGCGGCACATGGCGCGGGTTGGCCACAATGGTCTTTGAGATCGCATCCCACCCCCGGCGGCGGTCGCGGCTGAGGTAGTACCAGTGGAACTCGCGGGCGTAGAACTCACCCTCAGGCCACTCGGGCAGGTCACCAATGGCATTGCGGATGGTGGCGTGGGGCTGCTCGCAGCCGGGCCCGTGGGTGGGCTCGGGAAACTGGTAGTCCACCCCCAAGTCATCACGCACACCCACGATCAGGATGCGCCTGCGCTCTTGTGGCACGCCGTAGTCTGCGGCGTTAAGCACCTGGTACTTGACGCGGTAACCTGCCTCGGTGAACACCTTGAACTGGTCTTGCAGCAGGTGGGCAAAGTTTTTGCGCACCATGCCCGAGACATTTTCAACCACAAAGGCCTTGGGTTTGATTGCGCCCAGTGCGCGGGCAAATTCAAGGTACAGGGTGTTGAGGCTGCTGGATGCCTGGCGCACTCCACCCTGGCTAAAGCCCTGGCACGGGTAGCAGCCTACCAGTAACTGAGCCGCCGGAAAGGTTTTGACCTTGGCCACGTCGCCCAGCACGTAGTCAGTGGCAGGGTGGTTGGCTTGGTACACATCGCGGGCATAGGCCAGTTTGTCATTGGCCATGAGTACATCAAAGCCATTGGCGATGACACCAGCATCACTGCCACCACAGCCTGAGAACAACGATACCGCTTGCATGGCACTCCACCACTTTGTAAGCCGGGGATTTTAACGACTGGCGCACACTGCGGGCTTTTTGGCACCTGTTGAGTCACTTTTTCCTTGCATCCGCCCAGAGCCTGGAACTCTTTTAATTTAAGGGTTGGATGCCTTTTGCAAGCTCAACCCCACGTGCCGACCTTTGATGCTTGGCACTACGGCTTGCCATTCCAATCCTGGTTTGAAGCGGCTTCATGTCAGGGTATTTACACCGCAGGCGTGCAAATCAAATAATCAAACGCGCTCAGCGCTGCCTTGGCCCCTTCGCCGGTGGCGATGATGATCTGTTTGTAGGGCACGGTGGTGACGTCACCGGCAGCCAGCACGCCGGGCAGCGAGGTCTGGCCTTTGGCATCAATCACGATCTCGCCGTGTCTGGACAGCTCCAGCGTGCCCTTGAGCCGCACCAGGCCGATCTGCACAAACACACCTTCGAGGTCGATGTGATGGGCGGTTTCAGAAGCGCGGTCCCTGTAGCTCAGGCCGTTGACCTTTTGGCCGTCTCCGGTGATCCCGGTGGTCTGGGCGTTGAGGTGGATCGTCACATTGGGCAGGCTTTGCAGCTTGGTGACCAGCACCGCGTCGGCCCGCAGTTGGGTGTCGAACTCGATCAATGTGACATGGGCCACGACACCGGCCAGGTCGATGGCAGCTTCCACACCTGAATTGCCGCCGCCAATCACCGCCACGAGCTTGCCCTTGAACAACGGGCCGTCGCAGTGCGGGCAGTAGGCCACGCCCTTGGTTTTGTATTCCTGCTCACCGGGCACGTTGACATTGCGCCAGCGCGCGCCGGTGCTCAAGATCACCGTGCGGGTTTTGAGGGCGCCGCCGTTGGCCAACTGCAGTTCGATGAGTCCACCGGGTTGGGCGGCGGGGATCAGTTTGTCGGCGCGTTGCAGGTTCATGATGTCCACGTCATAGGCATTGACATGGGCTTGCAGCGCGGCGGCAAATTTCGGGCCGTCGGTATCAAGGACCGAGATGAAGTTTTCAATCGACAGCGTGTCGTTGACCTGGCCGCCAAAACGCTCGGCCACCACGCCGGTGCGGATGCCTTTGCGGGCGGCGTACACGGCAGCCGCCGCACCGGCCGGGCCACCGCCGACGATCAGCACGTCATATGGTGCGCGGGCCGAGAGTTTGGCGGCGTCACGGGCGCTAGCACCGGTGTCGAGTTTGGCGACGATTTCTTCCACCGTCATGCGGCCCGAGCCGAACATCTGGCCGTTGAGGAAGACCATGGGCACGCCCATGATCTCGCGCTGGTTCACTTCGTCCTGGAACGCGCCGCCTTCAATCACCACGGTTTTGACCTTGGGGTTGAAGATCGCCATCGGGCTCAGGGCTTGCACCACGTCCGGGCGGTTGTGGCAGGTGAGCGACATGTAGACCTCAAAATTGAAGTCACCATCCAGGGCGCGGATGCTGTCGATCACGTCCGCCTCAACCTTGGGCGGGTGGCCACCAGTCCACAGCAGGGCCAGCACCAGCGAGGTGAATTCGTGACCCAACGGCAGGCCGGCAAAGCGAAGACTGTTGGCCGCACCGGCACGCTGCACGGTGAAAGACGGCTTGCGTGCATCCGTGCCGTCGGTCTTCAGGGTGATCTTGTCACTGCGCAGGCTCTGGATGGTCTGCAGCAAGTCGCGCATCTGGCGCGAGGTGTCTGAATCGTCCAGGCTGACCACCATCTCGAACGGTTGTACCACGCGCTGCAAGTAGGCGGCAAGTTGTGTTTTGAGGTTTTGGTCGAGCATGATGGATTCCATTATTGCTATAGTTACAGAAGCTTGTTACGCAGTGTTTATAAGCAATAGAGGCATATTTTGCTTAAAAAAAAGCCGGACGGCAGGGCGCATGCACCTTGACGCAGTCCGGCCTGGGGCACGCGGGTCAAGGCGTGCCGGTCAAGTCAGGGACTTGTTAGATCTTGCCGACCAGTTCCAGCGACGGGGCGATGGTTTTGGCGCCTTCGTTCCACTTGGCGGGGCAGACTTCACCCGGGTGGCTGGCGGTGTACTGGGCAGCCTTGAGCTTGCGCAGGGTTTCCTTCACGTCGCGGGCGATTTCGTTGGAGTGGACTTCCATGGTTTCGCATTGCCAGTATCAAGGCACAGGCGGCCAACTTGTCGCTCAGCGGCACGGCGGTCGCCAGCGACGCGTTCTTCCCGTTCCGCGACGGGCTGGACGTGGTGGTTGATGCCGGCGCCACCAGCGTCATCCAGCCCGGCGGCTCAATCCGTGACCAAGAGGTGATCGACGCCGCCAACGAGCGCGGCGTGGTGATGGTCTATACCGGCGTGCGGCATTTCAGGCATTGATTTGACGTGAAGGAACAGGTTGTCATACCCGGCCCCGGATCAGGTCCGGGGCCGGCGCTGATCCGGGGACGCAATCACATTAAGTGAACAGTGTTGACTCTAGCCCTTATCAATAAAGGGCGAGTAGCTGTTATCTTGAGAGCGTCT
>JAQTSL010000249.1 GCA_028711355.1 Rhodoferax sp. | reverse complement strand
CCTGGGTGCGACTGTGGCGCAAGAGTCCGTCGGGCTGAACCTGCCCGTGCTGGCGCTGAGTCAGCCCGATTGGCCCAGCTACCTTGCACCCACCCCCAGCCCAGGCCGCGCTTATCAAAGCCAGCAATTTGAAATCAACGCCCGGCACGCCAGCGGCTGGCGGCTTGCCGCGTTTGTCCGTTCGCAAACCTGGCTGCAAGCCAACGCCGACGCAGTGACCCTTGCCGCCGCCGAGGCCGGCAACACCAACCCGCCGCAGCAGCGCCGCTATCAGCTTGATGCCCAAAGCCAGGGCTGGGTCGGCCGGGGGCTGTTGCTGGGCACGCCGTGGTGGCCGGTTGCCGCAAGCGGAAATTGGCAGTGGCAGGCCGACTTTGCGCTGCTGCAACTCACGCAACTACGGCTGGCCGAGCTGGGTGGCAGCCTGACATACAAAGGTTCAAGTGCGTATGACTTTGACCTGTGGAGCCAGCGTTCCAACAGCGGCATCACCGGCCGCTTTTTGCCGCCATCGGGCAATGCCGGTAGCGGTGCCTCTGCGTCACTGGCGTTGCAAGGCCAGCCGCTGCCGGGTTGGCAGGTGACGCTGCGGGCCGATGATGTGGCTTCCACCTTGCAGTGGAACGACCTGGCCACCGATGCCAACACGCTGGCATCAGCCAACACCACCCGCAGGCCCGACGGCTACCTGGACTACGCAGCGTATCTAAAAGGCAGCAAGAGCTTGCAGCAAATCGCCGCCCACATCGCCCCGCGCTGGCAACTGAGCTTGCAACACGCGTTAGGTGCTGATGCCACCACCGGGGCTGCGCTGAGCTGGCACCTGTCGCGTCAGGCCGGTATCAACCAGACCTGGCTGGGCTGGCAAAGTGGCCCGGCCACCAGCTACGCGCCGCACTGGAGCCTGGCGCTGGAGCCCAACTGGCCCGCGCTGAAATTGCAAGCCACCTGGCACGGCTGGCAACTGGTGCTGGCCAGCGACGGCATGGGGCCAGACACCCAATACCGACGGTTTGAGTTGGGTTGGCAGACCGGGTTTTGAAGAGGTAGCCCAGCAAAACCCGGCCACTGCGCCGGGTTTTGTGATTCAAAAAAAATAGCTGCTGAAGATTGATGCATAAGCGCTAGCGACATATTTTCGGATAATTCGAGCCTAGTCTTTGGCGCGCACGGAAACTGACCCGGCAGCGCCGGAGGAACTCCAGAATTTCTTAGGCGGCCGAAGCAGGCTCAAAGCGCTGAATGTGGGCAATGGTCTCTGCCATGACTTCGCGCGCACGCTCTGTGTCGTAGTGGGTTTGCAGGTTGATCCAGCTCTGGGCATCGGTGCCAAAAAAAGCACCCAGGCGCAGCGCCGTGTCCACCGTGATGCCGCGCAGGCCTTTCACAATCTCATTGATGCGCCGTGGCGGTACACCAATGGATTTGGCTAGCGCGTATTGACTCAAACCCAGCGGATTGAGCCAGTCCTCAGCCAAGATGATGCCGGGGTGAATCAGTGGGACTTCGCGAGTCATATGGATGCTCCTTTCAGTGGCAATCCACTATTTCAACGTCTTGAGCGTGGCCAGCAGCCCATTTAAAACACACACGCCATTGGCTGTTGATGCGAATACTGTGTTGCCCCAAGCGGTCACGCTTTAGCGCTTCAAGTTGGTTGCCAGGCGGTATGCGCAAAAATTCTAGCGTGGTTGCAGCGTGCAATTGCTGTAATTTGCGTAACGCCACAGATTCAAAGTTGACAAAGCGGGCAATACGTTTGCCGGTAAACAGTGATTCGGTATCGCTGCATTTAAAGCTTTGAATCATGGTTTGAATAGTAACGGGATTCGTTATTAGAAACAAGTACTCCGAAGGTGATGCAACAAGATACGACCGCGCCCGCGCGCTGGGCACCGGCGACACACCCAAGCGCTTTGGCCCCTTGCAGCCCGGCTTGGTTGACACCATCCAAGCCGCCAGCCTGGTGCAGATTGAAGCCTGGTTTGACAGCGCCATTACCGCGCCCAGTTTGGCTGCTGTGTTTGTCACCCCAGACACGACCCGGCACTGAACACACGGCTGTAGTCCTCCACCCGAATCAAAACCTGGCCAGTGCGCCGGGTTTTTGCTTTAAACAGAATAGCTGCTGACGCTTGCTGCGTAAGCGCTAGCGGCGTATTTTCTGAGAATTCGAGGCTAGCCCTTTGATACAACAAACTCAGGCGGCCAGAGCCTCAATCACCGCATTCGGATTGTGCGCAATGACGTTTAGCAGCACCAGCGCTGGGCCTTGTGGTGCACGGTCGCCGCGCTCCCAATGGCGCAATGTGGCTGTTGAGAAACCGAAGCGTGCTGCAAACTGTTCTTGCGTCATACTGACCTTGCTTCGCAATGCCTTGACATCCACCGGACGGGGGCGGTGGACGCGCGTCTGAGGTAAGCGGCCCTCAGCGTGCTCAATGGCCTCTAACAAGCCACGTTTAATGCTGTCGAATGCAATGCTCATTTTGGTTTCCTTTTCCATATTTGAACCAGTAACTTGACCAAACCCGCCAAATCGTTGCGCTCGGCCTTCGACAGATTGGCTTGATCGCCCTTGGCGAACAGTGTCAACAAATACAGGGGCATGGCTTCGTCGTGAAAATAATAAATGACTCTCACACCTCCGCTTTTACCCTGACCACCACGCCCCCAGCGCAGTTTGCGCACACCACCCGTGCCTTCCAGCAGGTTACCCGCTTTGGGGCGTTCAGCCAAATAGCGAATGATGTCTTGACGCTCAGACTCAGTCAGCAATTTATCGGCAATGTGAATGAACTCGGGAAGCTCGGCAATGGTCAGCATGAGCATAATTGTAATCCAATGGGACGGTTTAACACGTCGTCCTGCACTCCAGCAAAACCCGGCCACTGCGCCGGGTTTTGCGCTGCAAATAAGATAGCTTTTGACGCTTACTGTGTGAGCGCTAGAGACACATTTACTAAAAATTCGCACTTGATCTTTTTGATCGGCTAACTACATTGCGGGCCCCGACCCGCAACCCAGTGCAGTCCGGATTCACTGGATACCGGGTCGTGGCCCGGTATGACATCCTGTTCTTTCACGTTAAGAAATATAAAGATATTGTTAAAACCGGCGTCAAAAAAAGATCGGGGATCGGTTCGGAGAGTGTATATTTCGGCTCCTGGTGCTCGCTGCATCCAGGCTGTTTTTCCAACTCCAAAGGGTGTCTATGCAAGTTAAATTCAAATTCAGTCCTGTCGCGGCAGCGGCAGCGACTCTCATCGCTGCGAGCGTACTTGTTGCTTGCGGTGGTAGTAGTGGTTCTGCGGCAGGTACAACAACAGCCATCCCGGTGGGCGGGGCTGGCAATAGTCCATTCGTTGGCGTTACGATGAAAGCGGAGTGTTCAAACGGCACCAGTGGCACCGGCGTGATCGGTACTGACGCTGCGCCTGGTGACGGAACCATCACCGTCTCTGGCACCTGTACCCCCCCCATCAGAATTACTGCTGTCAGCACTGGCTTCATGCGGCCGCTGGGTTCCACCACCAACGTGACCTACGACCCAGCCGTCAACCTGCCTATTTCCAATATGCTGGGGGCGTTGCCAACTACAACCGTACCAGCGACGGCGAACCCGGTGACCACTTTGGTGGCGGATAAAGTGGCCGCCACAAATGCCACTTTTGACGCAACAACTGCCGCTGCAATTCTTCTAGCATTGCCAACTGAACAAGCCAGTGTTGCAGCTTCATTGGGCATTGCGGACACTGACGGTGATTACCGCGTTCCAGCCATTGCCGCCGCCTCCACCCGTATTGCCCAGGTGGTTGCGCTGGCCGTTCAGCAAGCTGCTTTAGCCCCTCCAACTGCCGTCACTACAGGCACGAAGACGCTAGGGCAATTTGTTGCTGAAAAGATTGCGGCTGCGGCAACTGGTGCTGGCACGTTGAACAATGCAGCCAACATGGCTGCAAAACTTAACACGGGTGCTGACGCCAACGCGGGCAAGATCGACGTGACAACCAATGCCAAGATAACGGGCGCAAATACCGTGACCGGTTCAATTGACCGCGACGCTGCACTGGTTCAAGCCATTGTCGCCACCGTGGCCAATTCCAATGGCGTTGTGGGTGCCTCGGTTGCAGAGCTTTTGACTCAAATTAACGACAGCACCGACGTCAACGTGACTGGCGGTGTTGCAGAGCACATCCAGGCCGCCAAGTTTAATGACATCTCGAACAAAGCGGTTCAACTGGTCATGAAAGCGCAGGCCAATGCAACAGATAACGCCAATAGCGCAACCGCCGTCAAAACTGAAGCCGACACACGTCTGGCAGCAGTCAGGGCTGCCGTCTTGAAGGTCAATAATGCACTGACGGCGGCGTTGGCCGGGTCCGCCAGTGCAACTGCGGCCAATGATGCTTTGGCACACTATGGCACTGTGCTCGGTGGTGTAGAAACTGCGTTGTCCAATGACGCAGCAGCCACCACCAAGGTTTTTGCCGCACCGCCCACCGTGGGTGTGGTCGCTGCCGTGGATGCCTTGGTCGCCAACATTGAAAGGCAAACCAATGCGGTCACTGCTGGTGGTACAGCGCCCAGCGCTGCGGCGCTGGCCGGATACGCCACCACCGCTCTGACGGTGACCAGGGCGATTGCAGATCTGGCCGCGCCGCCCGTCCCTGGCACAGCCGGCGCAACACAAACCGATGCAGATGCCTACCGTGCAGCCATTGCAGCGATGGCAACCAAACTGGGTGATGCGGCCGGTACGGTGGACAAGGTAGCCCTGCAAACCAGTGTCAATAGCCTGAAAACAGCCACACAAGTCCAACTCAACGGTGTCACCAGCACCCATGTAGATGTGGTTGAGTTAGCCCAAAAGGCAGCCGAAGCTGCATTGGTGAGCGCTCCGAACAACTTCACAACGCCGCCCACGCCGGGTACAGTTGCAGTTGTCACGCCACCCACACCACCTGCGGCAGGTAATGCACCACCAGATGTGCCCATGACTGTCGTTACCAAGGCGCAGCAGGATGAAGCCATTGCGCAAGGCGCCAAGGCCACTACAGCAGCCACAGCAGCGGCAACACAAGCCACAGCGGCTGCAACAGCAGCCAGCGCGGCCTCTGCCGCGACCACGGTTGCTGCGGCACAAACAGCCGCCAACGATGCACAAGCTGCAGCTACTGAGGCGCACAAGGCACGGGTGGACGCAGATGCAGCCAGCGCTGCAGCGGCTAAGGCCTACCCCAATTCACCTGCTGCAACCGCTGCCGCTGACAGAGCGGCTGCGGCTGCAACCGCTGATTCGGCCGCTGCCGCATCAGCGGCTGCTGCAACTGCAAGTTACAACACCTTGGTAGCCACGCTGCAAGCTGAGCAACTTGCGGCCGCGCAGGCGGCCCAAGCCGCTGCCGAGACAGCAGCAGGTACTGCGGCAGCCAAAGCCCAAGAGGCCGCCGGTTTCCCCACCAGTGCGTTGGCTGCAACCGCAGCAGCAGAGGCACAAACGGCTGCAGATGGCGCACAAGCAGCGGCAACTGCGGCGCAAACAG
>JAQTSL010000015.1 GCA_028711355.1 Rhodoferax sp. | reverse complement strand
GATCCATTTGTGCGTGGCTTTTGCCCTGAGCGGTTTGGCTTTGCCGGGCTGCGTTGCCGCACCCAGTGCGGCCACTGCGCTGCCGCAGGCGGTCTGGTCACAGTTGTCGGCCGGGCAGGCGCAAGACTTGATTGTTGAGTTTGAATCGCTGGCTAGCAAGCCTGCCGCGCTGGCGGCTTTGCCAGTCGGGGCGGTCGAGATGATAAAAGACTTTCCCGGTTTGCCGATGGTGTTTGTGCGGCTTCGGTCAACTGCGGCGCTCAAGGCTTTGGTGGCTAATCCGGCCGTGGTGAATATGTATCAAAATCAGCAAGAAAGCCTGATGCCAGCCAAGTAAGACACCCATGCTCCCACTGTTTTTAAAAGCGGTTTGTCAAACGATGGCTCGGTGTGTCGGTATGGCGCTGGTCGCTGGCATCATGCTTACCGGCGTTCAAGCGCAAGCGCTCGGCCCCAGCCAGCCCCAACCCGGCCCCCATGTTTTAGCCAACATTGACGCGGGCAAGCCGCAAGACCTGATCGTGGTCTATGACGACTTGGCGATTGAGGCCGATGCGCGTGCCATGCAGACCGCGCAAGGTCTGTCGGCCCGCCACCCGCGCATCGTTGACCACAAAGCGGCGCGCTATGCCAGCCAAAAGCAAGCCAGCCTGGCCAACCTGGCCACGAGCCATGCCAAGATTCAGGCCGACACCCAGACCGAGGTGCTCAAAGACTACCGTCATCTGCCGGTCAATTTGCTGCGCGTGCATACGCGTCAGGCGCTGGAGCGCTTGCTGGCGCAGCCCGGCGTGACCGGCGTGTATGAAAACCGCATCGAACAAAAAATGCTGGCGCAAAGTCTGCCACTGGTCGGTCAACCGCAGGTGGCAGCGCAGGGCAGTCTGGGCACGGGCAGCAGCGTGGCGGTGCTCGATACTGGTGTGGATTACACCCGCGCAGCGTTGGGTGGCTGTAGCGCGCCGGGTGTGCCCGCCAGTTGCAAAGTGGTCTATGCGCAAGACTTTGCGCCGGACGACGGTCAATTGGACAGCGATGGCCACGGCACCAATGTGGCGGCGGTCGTGGCGGGGGTGGCACCGGGCACCAAAATTGTTGCGCTCGATGTGTTTGGTGCCAGCGGCACGGCCAGCAGCGCCGACATTTTGAGCGCCATCAGTTGGGTCATTGCCAACCGCGCCAGTTACAACATTGTCGCCATCAATCTCAGCTTGGGCAGCGGCGCTTTTACCTCACCGGTGACCAGTGGAGTCTATAACACGGCGGTGGCGCAGGCCCGGGCCGCCGGTATTTTGACGGTGGCGGCCGCTGGTAACGACGGCTATACCAATGCGTTAAGCCAACCGGCCGCGGTGGCCGGGGTGGTGTCGGTGGGCGCGGTCTATGACTCGGCGATGGGTGGCTTCAACTGGGGTAGCCCGCTGCGCTGCTCTGACCGTGTTTCAGCCGCCGACAAGGTGACCTGCTTTTCCAACAGTGCCTCGTTTTTGACGCTGCTGGCACCGGGCTCGCAAATTTCCGCGGCCGGCCTGGTTGAAGGTGGCACCTCGCAAGCGGCGCCGCACGTGGCCGGCGCGGTGGCGGTGCTACGGGCTGCTTACCCCACTGAAACGCTCGAACAAACCGTGGCCCGACTGACCAATGGCGTGCTGGTGACCGACGGCCGCAACGACCTTGCCAAGCCACGGATCAATTTGCCGCAGGCGATGGGCGTAACAGCTACGTCTTGCAACTACAGCTTGTCGGCGTTAAGCCAGACCTTTGACGCCAGCGGTGGCAATGACAGTGTCAATGTCAGTACCGACGTCGGCTGTTCTTGGCAGGCCGCCAGCGACAGCAGCAACGCCAGTTGGATCACGGTCACCGCTGGTGCCAGCGGCAGCGGCAACGCCAGCGTCAGCTACACCGTGGCCGCCAACCCCAACGTAGCCGGTCGCACCGGCACGCTGACGGTGGCGGGCAAAACCTATACCGTCACGCAATCGGGCTCGGTCAGTGGGCTGGCCAATTTGCTGCTCAACCCGGGTTTTGAGGCCGGTGCCGTGACCTGGGTGGACAGCACCGCCAATGGTTACCCGGTCATCACGGCCGATCTGAACCCGGTCGATGCGGCCAACAGTTGGTACGCCTGGCTGTGCGGTTACAACCGTTGCACCGACACCTTGTACCAGGACGTGGTGGTGCCGCCGGATGCACAGACCGTTTTGCTGCAATTCAAATACTGGGTGCAAACGACTGAAACCGACAGCGCGACGGTCTATGACGATTTATCGATCAGCATTGCTGACCCGGCGGGTACGGGCAGCAGCCAGCGCTGGACTTTGTCCAACCTGAACGTCACCAGCGGCTGGCTGCAAAGCCCGCAATACGACGTGTCAGCGTTTCGGGGGCAAACCATCCGGGTCAAGTTTGCGGGCAGCACCGATGGCTCGTTTGCCACCGATTTTTTGTTGGACGACGTGCAATTGTTGGTCAGCGGCAGCGCGCCTGACACCCAGCCACCGACGCTGCCGGGCGCTCTGAGGGCCACCGTGCTGAGCAGCAATAGTGTGCGGTTGAGCTGGTCGCCAGCTACTGATAACGTAGCTGTCAGTACATACCAAATCTACCGCAACGACTTGTTTTTGTCATCAACCGGAAATGTGTTGGGCTTCACCGACACGGCTTTGACGGCCGCCAGCAGCTACCGCTACAGCGTGGCTGCGTGCGACGCGGCAGGCAACTGCACGGCACCGAGTCTGGCCGTGCTGGCCACCACCCCGGCGGTTTTATCTGACGTACAGGCGCCCACAGTACCGACCGGCCTGACGGGACGCGGCAGCAGCGTCAGCGCGCTTAGCCTGAGCTGGCTTGACGCCAGCGACAACGTTGGCGTCAGCCAATACAAGCTGTACCGCAACGGCACCCTGCTGCAGGCATTGGTCAACGTCACCAGCTACGCCGACAGCGGGCTCACCCCTTCCACCAGCTATAGCTACACCGTGGCGGCGTGCGACGCGGCGGGCAACTGTTCGGCGCAAAGCCCGGCGCTGGCGGTATCGACCTTGTCGCCATTCAGCGCATCGACACCGTTGATCATCGACGGTGCTGTTTCGGTCAACACCAGCGGCAACCTGGCCACGATCTCGATTGGCAGCATTGTCAACCGCTCGGACTACCTGACCTCGGGGTCGCTGCGCATTGAGTTGTGGGCCTTTGACACGCCGTTTACCGGCTCAGAGTTGGGCTACAAGACGGCCTCGATTCGTACCTCGGCGATCACGGGGGGGGTGGATCAACTGGCGCCTTACCAGTCGCTCACCGGCCTGACGCTGAGCTTGCCTTACGCGCCACCACCCGCAGGCAACACGCAGCTGGTGGTGTTTGTCACCGAATACAGCGCCACTTGCACGCAGGTCGACAAGTTTTGCTACGCCTACTACGTCAACCTGCACGAGACACAGGCGCCGACCATACCCGGCGCCTTGGCGGCCAGCGCCGTCAGCAGTTCGCAAATTGACCTGGTCTGGGCCGATGCCAGCGACAACGTGGGGGTCGCCACCTACCAGGTTTATCGCAATGGCGCCCTGGTGGCGGTGCTGGGCAACGTCACCCGTTTCAGTGATGTCGGCTTGGCCGCTGCTGCCAGCTACAGCTACCGCGTGACAGCGTGCGATGCGGTCGCCAATTGCTCGGCCCAAAGTGCCAGTGCAACCGCCACCACACCGGTGGCACCTGACACCCATAGCCCGAGCGTCCCGAGTGGCCTGACAGCAACCGTGCTGGGCAGCTCGCAAGTCACGCTGACATGGAACGCCGCCACAGACAACACGGGCGTTGTGAGCTACAACGTTTATAGCAGCGGGGCGCTGGTGGCAACGCTCGGCAACGTCACCAGCACGACGCGTGCGACCGCCCCCGCCACCCGTTACAGCTACAGTGTGTCGGCCTGCGACGCAGTGGCCAATTGCTCGGGGCAAAGCGTTGCGGTACCGGTGACCACGCCAGCCTTGGCAGACACCACCCCACCCAGCGCGCCGACCAACCTGATCGCCACCCCGGTCAGCCAAAGTGCCATTGATTTAAGCTGGGCGCAGGCGACCGACGACGTGGCGGTGACGCAGTACAAGGTGGTCCGCGAAGGCAGTTTGCTGGCCACGCTGGGCAACGTCAGCTCTTTTGCCGATACCGGGCTCCGAGCCGGCACGGCTTACCGCTACAGCGTGCAGGCGTGCGACGCGCTGGCCAACTGCTCGGTTCCCAGCGCCGCGGCGTCTGCCACCACCGTCGCGCCCAGCATCAGTCTGAACCTGGCCCCTGGCTGGAACCTGCTGGGCAATAGCAGCAGCGCGCCGATCGACGTGGCCAGCGCATTGGCCGACGCCAGCCGCTTTATCACGGTCTGGAAGTGGCACGCGCAGCAAAATGTTTGGGGGTTTTATGCACCGGCACTGGCCGCCCAGCGCGGCACGGTGTTGGCAGACTATGCGGCGTCCAAGGGCTATCAATTACTCAGCACGCTGGCAAGCGGCGAAGGTTTTTGGGTCAACGCCACCGGGCCAACCAGTGTGGCGTTGCCAGCGGGCGGCGCCTTCAGTTTGGGGGCTGCGCACCTGCTGCCCGGCTGGAACCTGGTGGTCACTGGTGACAATGTGTCACCCAAGGCATTTAACCTGGCGCTGACCGAACCGCTGGCAGTACCTCCCAGCGTGGGCGGTGTGCCGATCAACCTAACCACGCTGTGGGCCTGGGACAACGGCGCAAGCAAGTGGTACTTCTACGCCCCCAACCTGGAGGGCCAGGGCGGCACGGCTTTGTTTGACTACACCGCCAGCAAGGGCTACCTCGACTTTGCCAGCACCGGCAAGCTGCTCGGCGCGGGTCTGGGGTTTTGGGTGAATCGGCCCTGACCCCAGAGCAAAAGCAGCCAGCCAGGCGTCAGGTAATCGACCACCGCCGGGCTGAAGTACCACCGCCGCCAGTTCAACCAGACCGAACCATTGGCGCTACATGCCTGGTTGTTTGAGTAGAACGCGAATCCAAGCGTCTGTTTCTCGCTGGGCGTAGATTGAATAACTGCTGGAACTACAGTCCCATTGGGTCGTATAGGTCTGCGGGGCCAGACATTGGGCTGGTTCGGTTGGATAACTTCCGGTGCCGGTACATTGGTATTGACCACTGGTTTCCCAAACGGTCCCATTCCAACCCATGCCCAAGAAGTTGTTGGGCCCCTGGTAGTTGCAGGCCCCATTTCCACAATACTCAAAAACGTAGCCCTTGGAAAAATCGATGGTTGCCGTCAGATTGCTCTTGGTTCCCGCAGTGCAAGCGCTCTCGTAAGTGAAATCACAGGTAGAGGTTATGCCCGAGGTGGTGGGAGTGGCCGTGTCGATCAACTTGAGTCCATTGCGCGCGCCGATGACAATGTCCAAGCCATTGCAACTGACAACGGTGCTTACGCTGATACTTGAAGCAGTGACCGTAACGCTATTGGTTGTGGTTCCAGTGTTGATGACGACACTTGACAGAAAATCGCTACTGGTCAGGTCAAAGATGGCGAAATCGCTATCCTGTACGAGCACCTTCTGCAAACTGGCAGCCGCCCGATTCATGTTTGCGACACTGCCGTCCGGGCTGGTCAGCTTCCAGATTTCGACGATGCTCCCGGCACCCAATCCCTTGGCAGAAATGCTAACTGCGCTGGTTTGCGTTCCGGTTACGTTGGTGACCCCGACATTGACAACCTTAGCTGCAAAGCTGGGCACTGAAACCGTTCTGAAATCTGTGAGCTGGGTCGGGTCTTGCTTTTTGGGGACTGAGAAACCGGTTGATCCAACCTCAGTCATGGGCTTACTTGCATCAAACATGGCATAGTCAACCCAATTTTGGAACACTGAGGAGAATACCTTGCCACTGGCGTTGGCCACATAGTTCTGAAATGACGCAAACCCGTCGTCGCCGATCGACGAATGCGTATAGACATAGTCCCACATGGCCTTGAAATTCACATTCTGATGCGCTACCAGCCAACGAATGAAATTGCTATTTTGGTAAGAATGGGGGTCATTGTTGATGTTGAGTGATTCATCAAAATAAGTGGCGAGGATGGCGGGCAGCTCGGCCATATTGGTCCATGTGACGGCTGAAATGTAATCCGGCGTGCTTTCCATAAACCAATGCCGATAGCCCATGCCATAGACGTTGTAGTACTGATTCTGAAACACATGAAACAGTTCGTGGCCGGAATCGTGCTTGAGCCGCGCGGCCGATATCAATTCGTCTCGCTTGAGGTGGATATTGCCGGTAAAGCCATACATTTCGCTGGTATCTTCCTGAATGACCGCTTTCACCTGGTAATTGGGTGAGGTGAAATTTGCTGCCTTGTAGGCGGCTTTGGCGGTGGTCAGTGCCGCCATCACATCGTTGGCCAGGTCACGCATGGTATAGGTCGAAGGGACATCCGTGCGCGACTGCGCGTCGGTAGGTCTGTAATACACCTCAAACGGCCCATAGCCGCTGTCCGCTTCCACATAGGTATAGCCTTTGAGCGTCCAGTAAACCCAGGTACTCAGGTGATCAGTTTGCACAATGAGTCGCTTGCTAGCGACGTCCACAGTCACAACATGATCCTGCCAGCGTGAATTTTGTGTGTCCCACGACGAGACCCACAGGTTTTTTCCTTCTGGAACAGTCGGATCCAGCAGTGCTGGGTCGTAGGGAATTTCAATCGTAAGGGCCTGATCAAACTGTGATGCATCCCCTAAGGAAATATCGTATCCACCAAGCAGTGCTGCTACGGACGTTGGCTTAGGCAGTTGCTCTAGCGTTCGGTTGACCGCGACGGACAAGGTCGTGGCACTGGCAAGAAGGCCGCCGGGAATGGTAACGCTCACGCCTGCGGCGATGATGGTTTGACTTTGGGTAGAGGGTTGCACAGTGGTTGTTGCAGGCGGCGTAACGATGGGCACTGGGGGAATATTCACCCAAAATCCGCTCGTGGGCGAAAGCACCTTGCTACCAAAATCAAGATAGCCCTTGCTCGTGAGGTAACTCGTCAGCGCGCCGCTTTGCGCCAGGCTTGGTGCATAGAAGTTCCAGTTTGCAGGCTCAGCATCCCAGGCCCAGAGCGAGGTAAAGTTGACCGGAATCTGGCCTGCCGTCGCAGTTGTGATGCTCAGGGCCGTGTTGAAGTCGCTTGGAGTCTTACTGTCACCGGTGGCGATCAGGTGCCAGCCAGGAGCCAGGCTTTTGAAAGACGCTGAACCAATCGCATTCCCCGTGGGCAGGGCTGCGGTGAATGGCGTCTTGGCATTGACCCAGAAGCCTTCACCCCCAGCCACCGATGTCAAAGCGTCGTATCCCTTGCTGGCGGCGTAGCCGGCACCGCTGTCGGTTTGCGCCGGCGTATAAAAAGCCCATTTTGTCGTTGCTGCAATCCACTTCCACACCGATGAAACTTTTGAACTATCGCCAAATGCACTTGCGACATCGAACACCGTGCTTGCGCCATTGCCCAGCAGATTCCAGCCAGCGACAAGGTTCTGTGTGACGACCGGTCGAGCCATGCCCACCACATCCACTGGGGTCAACCGTTGCGTCAGCGTACCGTCGCCCAACTGTCCGTAGTTGTTGTTGCCCCAGCACTTGAGCACACCACCACCGGTGCGCGCACAGGTCGTTCCCCTTTCACCACGACCGGCCGCAACGTCACTTACCGCGCTGGTCAAGCCACTCACAGCCACTGGTGTCAAGCGATCAATGGTGCTGCCGTCACCCACCGCGCCAAAGGTGTTGCGGCCCCAACATTTCACAGCGCCGCTGCTGGTAAGAGCGCACATGTGCGTACTGCCTGCCGTGATTGCGCTGACACCCGTGGTTAGACCAATTACATCGACTGGCGCAGTGGTGCTGGATACGCTATTGTTTCCCAACTGTCCGTAGTAGTTCCAGCCCCAGCATTTCACACCACCGCCGCTGGTCAAAGCGCAGGTATGGCCACCACCGGCAGCGATGGCAACAACGCCACTGGCGAGGCCGGTCACAGACTCGGGTGTCCAGCGGTCGGTGTTGCTACCAACACCCAATGACCCTGAATCGTTGTACCCCCAGCACTTCACCCCGCCTGCGGTCGTCAGCGCACAGGTGTGATCACTGCCCGCCGCGATGGCACTGACACCACTGGTAAGGCCGACCACGTCCACCGGTGTCCACCGGTCGGTCGTGCTGCCATCACCCAAACGGCCATAGCCGTTGTAGCCCCAGCATTTCACACCGCCGGCGCTGGTCAGCGCGCAGGTGTGGCTGTTGCCCGCCTCAATGGCTTTGACACCACTGGCTAGACCCGTTACCGCGCCGGGTACCAGTGGGTCCAAGGAGGCGTCGTGTCCCAAAACACCCGATCCGCTCATGCCCCAGCATGTCACCCCGCCACCGGTGGTCAGGGCGCAGGTATGCGAACCGCCCGCTGTAACTGCGCTTACTGCGCTTACTGCGCTGGCCAACCCACTGACAGCCACGGGTGTCAGTCGATCCGCTTTGCTACCGTCGCCCAGTTGCCCATACCAGTTCACACCCCAGCATTTCACCCCGCTATCGCTGGTCAAGGCACAGGTATGGATGCCGCCCATGCCGATCAAAGGTGTTCCCGCCTGTGCCAGCGTGGGCAGTAGCAAAATAGCTTGCACTGCGGCAAACCAGAGCACTGCCACCAGCCCCACCTTCCCCAAAAGGGCTTTTAGTACACCCTTTTGTCGATCCCGCACAGCGGACACCCTGACGCAAAGCGGATAACTGATCGGAAGCAAATAAGTTTGCATGAAGAGCTCCTGTATCCACACTTGAGTATTACCAAGTACAGAAACGACTCTAGCACTCTGGGACATTCCTGCATAGTGTTTTTGCGATCGAGGGGCTCGCCAAACAAGCCAATCAGCGGTACAAACTTGCGCTATGAAGGGTGTTCTGACACACCCGAGCCAAACCAAATTTAGCTTCAGGCGGTTGAATTTTTTCTCCGTCCGATCGATCGGTGCAAACAGTTTCAGGTCAACCGCCTGAACTTTTGCGACAACCTTTGTGAACCACTTTACGGTCAACCCCAGCCAGGTGCCACCTCGGTTTTAAGTTGCTGGCGCAACGCAAGGTAATCAGGCACCACCGCTGCCACGGTTTGCCAGAAACGCGGACTGTGGTCCATCACCCGCAAGTGGCTGAGCTCGTGCACCACCACGTAATCGACCACTGCCGGGCTGAAGTGAAGCAGCCGCCAGTTCAGCCGGATTGAGCCATTGGCGCTGGCGCTGCCCCAGCGCGTGGCGACGTTGCTCAGACTCAGGCGCTGCCATTGCACTCCCAGCAGCGGCGCAAAGTGGTCCAAGCGAGCCTGAAACAGTTGCCGCGCCTGCTGTAGCAACCAGGCCTGAACGCGGTCACGCACCTGCTGCGGCGTGGCGCCGTGCGCCAGGCTGATACGCAGCAGCAGGTGTGCCGGGTCAACGCTGGTCAGTTCAGCGCCACCCGCGACGCCGCCAAACGCCGGGTCGAGCCGGACTGTGAGCGTCTGACCCAGGTAAGGCAGTTGTGCGCCATCACGCCATTCGGTGGCCTGCGTCGCCTGGCGCGCGTGGCGCGCGCGTGCCTCATGCAGCTTGCGCATGATCCACGTTGATTTTGATTGCAAGGCCGCGTCCACGTCGCGCAGCGCTGCCCAGCGCGGCGCGCGCACCGCCAGACCGTCGGGCCCGACGCTAAAGCCGATGCTGCGCCGATGCGAACGCTTGAATTCATACGCAACCATCACGTCACCCAGACGAACTTCGCGGCTGGCGCGCGGGTGGCGCAGCGGGGCCGGGGGCGTTGTGGGCAGCATGGCTCAGGCGCCAGCGTCGTACGCTTGGGGGTCGATACGGCGCAACTCGGCGTCAATCCAGGCCTGCGCCTCGCGCATCAGCGCTTTGGGGTCGCGCCCGACGCTGGGCATTAACGGACCGATCGATACCGTGACCAGGCCTGGGCTTTTGACAAAGCCCTCCTTGGGCCAGCAACGCGCGGTAGCCACGGCAATTGGCACTACTGGCGCGCCGCTTTCCACTGCTAGCCGCGTACCAGCAGTTTGGTAGGTGCCCGACTGGCCACGCGGCATCCGCGTGCCCTGCGGGAACATGATGACCCAGGTGCCTTGCGCCAGCAGGCGCTTGCCTTGCTCGATCACGTGCTTCATGGCCGCAGTGCGCGATTCGCGGTTGATGTGAATCATGTCCAGGCGCGCCATCGACCAGCCAAAAAACGGAATCTTTAGCAGCTCGCGCTTGAACACAAACGCCAGCGGATGCGCCATCAGCGTCGGTAGCCACAGGGTTTCCAGCGTGGACTGGTGGTTGCACAGCAGCACCGCAGCGCTGGCCTTGCCAACCGGCAGGTTGTTCATGCCCTGCACCTGCATACGCACGCCCAGGATGACCCGCGTGCCCCACATCACCACCCGAAACCAGTTGACCGCCACCCACCAGGCACTGGTGCGCGAGGCCGCCGATGCCAACAGCAGCGCCAGCGTCCACGGGATCACCGTGGTGGCGATCCAGATGAAGTGAACGACCGAGCGAATCATCCTGCGGTGACCAAATCAGCGGCGCCTCAAGTGGTTTCAGCCGCGTCAGCTTCACGCGCCAACAAAAAATCTGCCAGCGCCGACAGGTCTTGGTGCACCTGCGTCTGCGGCGGAAAAGACGGCGGCAAACTCTGGCCACGCAGCGCCAGCGCCTTGCCGGTCAGTACCAAATGTGGCTCGCAACCGGCGCTGACCGCTGCCTCCATGTCGCGCTCCGAATCACCCACAGCGGGCACGCCGCGGATGTCAATGCCAAAACGCTCGCCGATCTGCTCAAACAAGCCCGGCCCGGGTTTGCGGCAACGGCAACCATCCTCCGGGCCGTGCGGGCAGTAAAACACCGCGTCGATACGGCCCCCCACGTCCGCCAGCATCTGGTGCATTTTGGCGTGGATGGCGTTGAGGTCGGTCACTTCAAACAGGCCGCGCCCCAAACCCGACTGATTCGACGCCAGCACCACGTGCCAGCCGGCGTGGTTCAGGCGCGCAATCGCTTCCAGCGCGCCTGGCAGCGGCAGCCATTCAGCGGCCGACTTGACAAATTCGTCGCTGTCCTGGTTGATGGTGCCGTCGCGGTCGAGGATGATCAGTTTGATGGCTGGCATGCGCGTTCCTTGGGTGGGTCAGGCCGTCAGACCGCCAAACGTGCCAGTTCGGCCACGCGGTTCATGGCCTGCTGCAAGCTGTGCAACAGGGCCAGGCGGTTGGCGCGCAGCGCAGCGTCGTCGGCGTTGACCATGACATCGTTAAAAAAACCGTCCACCGGGGCGCGCAGCGCGGCCAGGGTGCGCAGGTGACCGGTCAAATCAAGCGCGTCAAACTGATCCTGGGCGCGCGCCAGCACGTCGTCCAGCGCCTGCGCCAGCGCCAGCTCGGCCGGCTCCAGCAACAGCGCGCGGTTAAGTGTGCCGGCCGACTCCTCGGCCTTTTTCAGGATCTTGCCGATGCGTTTGTTGGCCGCCGCCAGCGCAGGCGCCTCGGGCAGGTCGGCAAAAGCGCGCACCGCTGCCAGACGTGCGGTCACGTCGGCCAGACGCTGCGGGCGCAAGGCCAGCACCGCATCCACCTCTTGCGCGCGCCAGCCCTGTTCGCGCAGCGCGCCGGCCAGCCGCTCGTCAATAAAGGCCAGCAGCGCGGCCCGGCCGATCGAGCTCCAGGTGGCGGCAAAGTCAAACGTTGCTGCTGCCATATCGACCAGTTCATCGCGCTGCAAGGGCAATGCGCGCTCGGTCAACATCCGGATCACGCCCAGCGCGTGGCGGCGCAGCGCAAACGGGTCTTTGTCGCCGGTGGGCAACGCACCGATGCCAAACAAGCCAACCAGGGTTTCCAGCTTGTCGGCCAGCGCCACCACCAAGCCAACCGTGCCACGCGGCAATTCGTCGCCAGCAAAACGCGGCTTGTAATGGTCTTCAATCGCCTGCGCCACGTCTTCGGGCAGGCCGTCGTGGCGCGCGTAATACGCGCCCATGATGCCTTGCAGTTCCGGGAACTCACCAACCATGTCGGTCAGCAAATCGGTCTTGGCCAGCCGCGCCGCAGTGGTCACCTGCGCGCTGAACGCTGCCGGGGTCGCCTCGGCCAACCCGCCGCGCACCAACAGCGCAACCACCCCGGCGGCAATTGCCGCCACGCGCTGCGCGCGCTGGCCCTGGCTGCCCAGTTGGTTGTGATAAACCACCTTGGACAAGCCCTCGACGCGGCTTTCCAGCGATTTTTTGCGATCCTGGTCAAAAAAGAACTTGGCGTCAGCCAGGCGCGGGCGCACCACGCGCTCGTTGCCCTGCACCACAGCGCTGGCGTCAGCCGGGTTGATGTTGCTGACCACCAAAAATTGGTGCGTCAGTTTGCCCTGTGCGTCCAGCAGTGGAAAGTACTTCTGGTTGGCCTTCATGGTCAAAATCAGGCACTCTTGCGGTACCTCCAGAAATTGCGTATCAAACTGGCACAGCAGCACCTTGGGGCGCTCCACCAACGCGGTGACCTCGTCCAGCAGCGCCTCATCGGCGGCCGGCAAAGAGCCCGCGCCGACCTGCGCGGCAGCCGCCGCCAGTTGCTGCACGATCTCGGCGCGGCGCTGGGCAAACGAGGCAATCACGGCACCTTGCTGCACCAGCAGGTCAGCATACGCATCGGCGTGCGTGATGACGATCGGATCTACCGTGGCCTCAAACCGGTGACCGTGCGTGACGTTGCCGGCGACCAGCCCGAGCGCCTGAATTGGCACTACCGTGGCACCGTGCAGCGCCAGCAGGCCGTGCGCCGGTCGCACAAAATTGACGCTGGTCCAACCCGGCAGGGCGCAGCCGCTTTCTAGTTGATAACTCATCACTTTGGGGATCGGCAGCTTGGCAATCGCCTCTTCCAGCGCTTTTTGCAGACCAACCACCAGCGTCACGCCAGGCTGCACGCTGTCCAGAAACAGCGCTTCGGTTTTGCCGTCGGGGGCGCGCTTGAGCGCTGGCACGGCGGAGGCGTCGGCGCCCAGCGCGGCCAGGCGCTTGAGTAACGCTGGTGTGGCCGCACCGCTGGCCTCCAGGCCGACGCTCACCGGCATCAGTTTTTGCGACACCGCCCGGTCTGCGGCGCGCACCGCTACCTGCGTGATGTGCGCCGCCAAGCGCCGCGGCGAGGCATACGCGGTGACCACCGCACCGGCCCCGGCCAGCCCCTGCGCCTGGAGCTGCGCAGCCAGCACAGCGGCGAAAGACTGGCCCAGTTTGTTCAGGGCTTTGGGCGGCAGCTCTTCGACAAAAAGCTCCACCAGAAGATTTGAATTGCTCATTTTGTTATAGCTAGTAGCGCTTATTGAATATGCGGCAGAGCCCGATTTTGCATAAAAAAATCAGGCAGCCCTGGACGCCAGCTCGGCCACCCACAGGCGCGGCGCCAGCGGAAAGCCCAGGCGTTCGCGACTATCAAAGTAGCTTTGCGCCACGCCGCGCGCCAGGTTACGTATGCGGCCAATGTAAGCGGCGCGTTCGGTCACGGAAATCGCCCCGCGCGCGTCCAGCAGGTTAAAGCTGTGCGCGCATTTGAGCACCTGCTCGTAGGCCGGCAGCGCCAGTTGCACCTCCATCAGATGCTTGGCCTGGCGTTCGTGCGCGGCAAACGCGGTGAACAGAAAGTCGGCATCACTGTGTTCAAAGTTGTAAGTCGATTGCTCGACCTCATTTTGCTTATAGACGTCACCATAGCTCAGACGGGTGCCGTCGGCGCCAACCGTCCAGGTCAGGTCATAGACGTTTTCGACCCCTTGCAGGTACATCGCCAGCCGCTCCAGACCGTAGGTGATCTCGCCCGTAATCGGGCGGCAGTTGATACCGCCAACCTGCTGGAAATAGGTGAACTGCGTCACCTCCATGCCATTCAACCAAACCTCCCAGCCCAGGCCCCAGGCGCCCAGCGTCGGGTTTTCCCAGTCGTCTTCAACAAAGCGGATGTCGTTCTTCTTCAGATCAAAACCCAGCGCCTGCAAGCTGCCCAAATACAACTCCAGGATGTTGCTGGGCGCGGGTTTCAGCACCACCTGGAACTGGTAGTAGTGCTGTAGCCGATTGGGGTTTTCGCCGTAGCGGCCGTCTTTCGGGCGGCGACTCGGCTGCACGTAAGCAGCCTTCCAGGGCTCTGGCCCCAACGCTCTTAAAAATGTCGCAGTGTGCGAGGTACCCGCGCCGACTTCCATGTCGTAGGGTTGCAGCAGGGCGCAGCCCTGGGCGTCCCAGTAGGCTTGCAGTTTCAGAATGATTTGCTGGAAGGTCAACATAGGGTTTTGCACCGGGCCACACGCGCCCCGTTGGTGAAGGGATGCACGGCACGCGCCATGCGACGGGTGATTTTACCGGCTAGGCGATAGGGCGCCTTGGAGGAGAGTACTGGGCGCGAAACAAGCAGCATCGACGCACGGCGCGGCGACCAGGTCAGGCGCATACGGTATTAATTTCTGGCAACCATTGACTCATTCCATTTCCAAATCATTTGTGCCTAGGCGCGAGGCCGCAGACAGTGCCAACGCACGACAAGGCGCCAGAAATGTCCGCATAAGGTGATGCTGGCGACACCCAAAAGAACACCAGAGTCAGGTTTTCTACTACCGCTAAAGGCTGACAAGAATCATTGGTTAAATGTCCACCACGGGCAGGTCAGTGCCCATTGCGGTCCTTGGCCGGAGAGTGGAGCTGACATTCAATTTTCAATTGAGATTTTCGAAAGCAGTCATACGCCAGTCATAGTCGGCCTTTCCGTCTGGCTGCCCTTGTGCCGCGGGAGCGGTCATTCAGCGGACTCACCCATTCTGGGGCTGCAAGTTGAAGGCTTCACTCGATCAACCGTTGCCATCGGGGGCCGCCTTTAAGAGCGCAGCTTCGTCGCCGAAGGGTACGCTGACATATAGTGTCCCGTCTTCCATCGGCCAAGGACATATCTGTACTGTCCAGAGAAGGCGTTCGACATGCCTGCTCAGCGCGAAAATGTTCGCGACCGTGAACTGACCGTCAACATCGTAAAGACTGCGCAAATCACGGCCGAACAACTCCAGCCAAAGATTCAAGTCATATGCCTTTAATTCGCTCGATAGTGACGAACCCGGGAAAGAGTCTTGGTCGGGCAGTCCGTCCCGATGGCCAAGCCACTCTGCCGCATGTGTCAGAACAAAAGAGACATGCAACAAAGCCACACTGAGCAAGGCATCCAAATCGTTGCTTACCCTGTAGGCTAGCCTAGCTTTACCGATTGCATTTTGTGCCGCGACAAGGCTGTCTCTTACCATGCTTGCGTAGTGTTCCCCGGCCTTCGGAAAAGAAAAGGCGCTCTCTCTTGCGCCGAAATAGCTACCTGGACATGCTAAGGCGCTTGTATGAAGCCATTCCGTGACCTTATCAGGCGGCATCGTCGATTTGCCCCTCAGCTGTGACTCATATCGCGCTGTGTGCGCCAAGTCGGCAAGCCTGGTCACGATCACGTGGATGGCGAATGCCCGGCTATCTTGGTCATCAGAAAGCAATCGGACTGCAATGTCAGAGTCAATGACGATATGGGTCTTGAATTCGCCTTTACGAATCACCTGCACGGACCGGGCAACTGCACGACCGTAGTCGCGAGGTTGGCTGTGGACCGATCTCATATTCGCGTCGCCTCGGTCCAACGTTTCTAGGGTGACAGGATAGTCCAGCGCGAATGTCATACCGTCCAGGGTTGATAAGGGCATGGTGCGGCCCATTTCCTGGACAATTGCCTTGACGATTTCACCGAGTCTCGCGGCCTTCTCAGCATCGGCAAAGTCCAAGCAGGTGAGCGAGAAGGAGAACGACGATACAGTCTCGGTTTCACTGATGCGCGATTCGACCGGGATACCGCTCGCTTTTACAACACGTGTGCCGCGAAAGGCTGACAGTGCGTCGCTGACACTGGCCTGGATCGCCGTGGCGGACCTTTGTCCAACCAAATCGGAAAGTCCCGCGCCGTCGTTGGCGCGATGCGAGATAAAGAAACTGTCGCTGCAGGTGGCACTTGCAACGTTGAGGGCCTGCACCGCAATGGGCAGATTGACATCGCTGGAGCCGACGAGTAGCAGATCGTGAGCAAGGGGCAGGATTACAAGCTCAACCTTTTCCAGATTACTTAACAGAAGCGGCGTGAAGTCTTGACCAATCTCCCGCGCCAGCACGACACAGTCGGGCAGCACCGCTCCGAAAACCGCTTGAGTACGCCACGACAAATCCGCCAACACCTCTTCCCACCGGCTCCGCTCGGTGGTCTCCAGTGCCTTGTTGTGTGCTTCCCGGATATGGATAGAGAACTTCTTCGTTATCTCAGTAAGTGCTTGGGAAAGCATCGGCCAGTGTTCTTCATAGAGCGGGCTGAAGCGTTCACGAGCCAAGAAGCCAAACATCCGTTGCGCGAGTGGGCGTGGGAAAGACCACGCCTCAAAAGGGATTGCTTCCAAAGTCTCATTAATAGCCTTTCCGAAGACCGTCTCACCGCCGAACATGTCCACACCCAAATGGTCGCGTACGCCATTCAGATCGGTGAATAGCGTGATTGCTCCATCGAAGATCTGCGCCGTTGCCTGCTCGAAGACTGATCGCACGTGAGCGGTTCTCAGCATCAGGTGGCTCGTCAACCGTGCTGAGATTCTCGGGTCGATCAGTTCACCAACCGGCACAGCTCTTAGCGCCGAGAGGTCGCCACCAAGTTCGCCTTCAATCGCCGTAATCAGGTCGTCCAAAGTTGCTAGGCCGTCAACGCTAAGATTTGAGTAGAAATACTCGCCGACCCCGACGTCTCTTATTCCGACCAATCGCGGTTGTGAGCCGCGTCGATGCAACCAAGTTCGCTCGGCTTCTTCCTTCGAGTCATTCAGAAAGCCGCGCTGGAGAAACCGAGGAACATAGTGTTGACGTTTGCCAGCCATATTGTTCTGCCTCTTCTCTACCTAACGAGGCTGTGCAAAAACCCTGTTTGCGCGTGACGCCAACAGGTTGATCGGATTCGGATTTGATTTCATCGCTTGGCACCTCCTTTTTACTTCTCAATCTTCTTGTTATGCCCATTCTCGCTTCGGTGTGGTCACACCGGGATTTGCAGCCAAGTTTCCTCCTGATTAATTGTTCTCAGCAATGCCATTATTACAGTCTGGCTCCAGTAGCCTGAAACGATAACGTCAGCCAGGACTTGCTGAAAGTCGTGTAGGTAGCGAGTTCAGGGCCAACTGGACTTCACCTGGAGGCTCGTACAAGGTAAACAAGTGAAATCCTCGTCCGCAACGTCGTACGGCTGGCTCCAGCCTGTGACTGACCACGTTTAATGCACTGTGAATCGACCTGGCATATGTAAGCACCTCGAGGCCTCGGCTGGTCGATACATGTCAGCTCCGGTCTTGAAATGGTTGCGCAAAACTTGACTTTGTTGCCTGGATCAACTTTGGTAACCATACAGCCACCAGTCGTCGGCGCGAGCTACGCTGCCAAACACTGGGGCTACCTGCACCAAGATCGCTTTCGCACCTAAGTAACACATGTGTTACCATAAGCCATGGTGATCAAAGTCGAAGAATACATTCGCGAGGATGCATCCAACCCGTACAAGCAATGGTTTGATAGCCTGTCGTCGCAGGTTGCTGCCAAGGTGACCGTTGCCAAACTTCGAATGGAGTTGGGCAATATTTCCAGTATCAAGTGGTTTGATGGCATGGGCGAATACGTCATTGACTGGGGACCAGGCTACCGGATTTACCTCGCCAAAGATGGCGACACCCTGATCGTGCTCTTTGGCGGCGGCACCAAGCGGGGCAGCAACGGGATATCGACAAAGCCAAAGAGCTACTGAACGAATACAAGGCGCGCAAAAAAACGATTGCCACCAAATCAAGCAGCAAGCACAAGAGGTAAATGACATGGCACTGACCAGAAATTTCAAGGAAACTGTTCTACAGCGCGTGCAGAGCGACGCATCATTTGCACAAGCTCTGTTGGACGAGGCGGCGACGCTGTTCCTCAACGGTGAGCCAGAGACCGCTCGGCTCATTTTGCGTGACCTGGTCAACGCGACCATTGGCTTCGAGCAACTCGCAACGCTAACTACCAAGCCAAGCAAGAGTTTGCACCGGATGTTGTCACCCACCGGCAATCCGAGTATGGACAACTTGGCTGCCATTTTCCGGGTGGTGCGCGAACGGTTGCAGGTTAGCCTGTCTGCGCATTCAGTAGCAGCAGCCTGAGGTCGACTCCCAAAACAGGGCTTGAGGAAATCAGAGGCATTTATCGACCTTGAAATACATCGTCGGCCGGCACGCAATGAGACCCTTGGATCTCCGCCCCCCCAATTGACATGGATGAAATAAATCTACGTACCGTGGCTCCGGGGAGTAATCCACCGCTAAATTGGCTACGCCAACAGCGCTGGTTCTGCAACTTCCACGCGCAACGACGAAGGGCCTAATCATTCGCCGCCAATTCCTTCACCACTACCGCCACCGACCCGGCATCGGGCAGGTGAGACAGCGCGCCCACAAGCTCGTCGCGCACGTGGGCAAGGTGGGCTTCAAAGCGTTGCGCATCGACACCCAAGGTGCCGGCCATCGACTGGACATGATTCTTCTCAGCCGGGCTAAGCTGACCATCAGCGTAGGCGGTCATCAGGCACATCAGCACCAAGGTGTCGGCAAATGCTGCCGGGCTGCCGGCCAAGGTGTTTATGTCAAATGAACGATCGTCGGGACTGGCCATCACAGACGAGGTAGTGGGCATGTCCGGGCTGCGTGAGCTCTCGTAAAACTGACCAATCAGTGCCGCTTCAGCCGGGTGAATGCCGTCCACCAAGGCCACCGATAGCATGGCTTTGGTGAGTTGGGTGACCTGTGCGGGGGTGAGGTTTTGATCTTGCATAGTGTTCATGAAGTGCTCCTGTTTTGGTGGATCAAGCGGTCAAGGTTTAGCGCATCAGCGCGCGTCGTTTGGCAGCCAATAAATGGCTTTGAATGTCTGCTGCGGCCATGTCGCGAAAACGTTTGGGTAGCATCGTGCGCCGCGAGGTTTCGGACACCGCCAGCAGTTCCATGAACTCAATCATGTCGCGCTCTTGCGGAGGCATAAAGTCTTGTGCGGCGGCAGTGAGCACTGCGGCATTCAAGGCGCTGGCCTGGTTGCGTGCGGATTCAACCGCCAGCAGCGCCAGGGCTTCCAGGTCAGCGTTGGAGTAACCCGTCAAAGTTTCACACAGAGTGAGTAATTCCTCGGTGCTGGCGACGCAAGATTCACTATATCTTGATAGCACGGCGAGCAATACCTGCAAGCGCTCCGTGGCAGTTTCGCAGTAAAAAAACGGAATCTTGCGATCCAGCCGACCGGGGCGTTTGATGTCGGTATCGAGCTTGTCGGGGCGATTGGTCATCATGACAAACAGCACCTGGCCCCGGTTTTCGGTTTCGGCCATGAATTCTTTCAGGCGGGCAATCACGCGTGAACTGGTGCCGTCGTCACCACCTTCGCCGCCGCCATTGCAAAAGCTGCGGTCGCCTTCGTCAATGATCACGGCAATCGGCCCCATGGCCTTGACGGTGGCCAACACCCGCTCCAGATTGGCCTCGGTGGAACCGACCCATTTGGAGCGAAAGTTTTTCAGCGCCACACCTGACAGGCCAGCCTCTTTCAGGAAGGCCTTGATCACAAAGGTTTTGCCCGAACCCATCGGGCCCACCGCCAGCAAGCCCATCGGGGTCAGGGTGGTGTTGCCTTCTTTGAGGTTTTTGGCAATCGCCAGCAACTCACTCTTGATGTTGTCGTGCCCGCCGACACTGGCCAGGCCGTGTTTGGGCTCGATGAATTCAATCAAGCCCGCGCACTCCTTTTCGATCATCTCCCGCTTGCGGGCGTGGATGACCTTGAGCACTTCGGCATTGGGGTCACTGGCGGGCAGGGTTTTGCCGGGCTCAATGAGCCGGCCGATCTCGGCCGGGGTCATGCCGGCCGTGATACTGGCCAAGGTGGTGGCGCGTGCTTCGGCATCGGGCGTGCCTTGCAGCAGTTGCAAGATCAGCGCGCGCCGCTCGGGCTCGCTCAGGCCATGGCCTTGCGAGCTGGCCAGAATGCTGGCCAGTTGCACCGTGCGCAAGCCTCCGGTGCGCTCAGAGAACAACGTCACTTGCTGCTCAGTGAGTTGGGGTGCAAAAAAAGCCATTACCCGCTTGCGCTGAGCCAAGTCCGGCATCGGTATCTCGATAGCGGCCACCTTGGGGTTGGACAGCAGGCCAGGGTTGATCGCACCCAGCGATTCGGTGATCAAAATCGTGATGTTGTCGCCCTTGGTCAGACTGGCATCCAGCGACCAACGGTGAAACACCAAATAGGTCTGGCGATCCGTTTGGGCCATAAAGCTGGGGTCTGCGGCGGGCAACAGTGCATCGGCATAAGGCACGATGACGGCGGTGCTCTGCTCACTGCGCATCCGGGCTTCTAGCCGATGAAGCTTGGGCAGAAGTTCGGTGTCTTCGCCATTAATTTCTGCCAAGGTCGCGCTGGTTTTGCTGTTCAGCGACCGGATGCCACGTTCCAGGCTGACCTCGACCACCTGTTTTTTGGTGTCACGAAACAACTCTTCGACCAAAAACGATTGCAGGTTGTGCAGCTTGTCACCCACCAAAAAATTGTCAAACACGTTGCGGTAGAGCACAAAGGTAGAAGCCTCTGCCGCCAAGTACTTCTGGCGCAGCGTTTCCGCCCATTTGGGAAAGTCTGTTCGCGAACTAGCTGGAGCACTCATGGCAAAGGCGGTTTAGAGGCTTTTGGCGGGTGTGGCCTGAGCAGCAGCTCGGGCCTGTTTCATGGCATCAAGCTGGGCTTTGGCCGTGACGCTGCCGCTGCTCTGGCGCAGCTTGTTCAGGCGCACATCCAGGTCAGATTCGCGCAGTTCAGACCCCAGGCTGGCCTGTGCCACCTGGCCTTTGATATGGTCACGCACGGCACCGAGGGCCTGGACTTCTGCATCGACCGACAGACCATCAAGCTGGCCCTGAATCTTGAGCCGAGCCTGGGCACTGTGCATTTGCGCCAACATGCGGTCTTTTTCGGATTTGAGTTTGTCGATCTCGGTTTTGACTTGGGTCAGTGAATCTTTGGCGTTGTCGGCATCGGCGGTGGCTTGGGCCGCATCAGTGCGCAATTCGGTAATGGAAGCATCCAGCGCATTTTTCTTTTGAATCAGCACCACGGCCAGATCGTCCTGGTTGGTGGCCAAGGCGGTTTCCAGGTCAGCGGCGACACCGGCCAATTCACGTTCCGCTGTAGTCAGGCGCGCTGTGATCTCTTGGCGCCGGGCAATGATGGCCCCGGTGGCTGCTTTGAGCTGGGTGTACTTCTCGATCATTGAGGCAATTGCATTTTGGTAAGCGATCTCGGGGTGGGCCTTTTCCACGTCTGACACCCAAAGGCTGACAAAACCGGTCCAAAGGTTGGCGAGGCGAGCGAAGATTGCGTTGTTGGCCATGGAGTTCTCCAAAAAATGAGGTTGAAAATAGGTGGCAATTAGGTTTTGGCGGTGTTGGCAGCCTGGCGGGCAGCGCGGCCAAATGCAGTGCCTACCGGCCGGGTGGCCTGGGTCGGTTTGAAGTTGACGGGCTGCGGGGCGTCAAACTCGCTGGCAACCTCTTCGGCAATACGCAGGCGCGCTAAGGATTCTTCGAGTTTGCTGCCCATCTCAGATGAGTAAGGCGAGGTCATCACCAGTTGGTAAACCTCTTCCATCTTGTCGGGCAAAGAGATCAGCGTGGCCTCAATCGCGCTTCGGCGGGTAGCCAGGCGGCGCGAACGTTGCAAAACCTCGGTGTACTCGTTCATGGCGTTGCGTAACTGTCGCTGCTCGTCCTCTGGCAATACCGTGTTTTGCAATTGCGCCTGAATGCTCGCAATGCGTTTAGCCACGCTGTCTTCACTGGCGATGTCCTTGCGTTGCTTCAGTGACAGATAGACCGCGCACAAACCCAAGTAGTCCACCGTCAGGTCTTCAAGCTTGTCAACATCGGCACGACTCAGCGTGGTGCGCTTGTCATTGGCGGTTTGGTACAGCGCTTGTACCCGTGAGAGCATATGCTGGTAGGTGTCAAGCGCCCGGGTGTCACCCTGGTTGCTGATGTCAGTCAGCAACATCAGACGCCGCTGGGCTCTAGCCTGCTGGTGTTGGCCAAGGTCCACCGCACTTCGAAAGGCCGGCAAACTGGGGACCACCAGCGCCGCCAGAATCTCGATGCCCAGCGCCATCACGCCGACCAGCAACAAACCGGTCCAGCCCAGCGGTATGGAGGCAAAAATACCAAGCACCCCAGCGGCAAGCAAAGCCACCCGGTTGGTCGGGTGCTTCAGGAATGCACCCAAGTAAGACGGTTTGTTGTCCACAGGAGGGTTGGCCTTTGATCAAGCTTACTTGCCAAACCTGACCCAAATGCGCGATATCTCTTGTTGGTCCTGCTCCGACAGAATCGGGATGGGTGATGAGCGGCTCAGCGCGGTTGTGGTGGGCACCACTGCCGGGTTGGATTTGACGGCATCACTCATGAATTCACCAGCCTTCAGGTTGGCGTTGGCATAACCGACGGTGTTGGAAATTTTGGCAATCACTTGCGGGCGCAACACGTAGTCGATGAACAGGTGCGCCTCGCGCTTGTTTTTGGCGTTGGCAGGTACCGCCATGGCATCAATGGCCAACAGTCCGCCGTCGGAGGGCACGCGGTATTCGACCGTGCCACGCGCTTTAGCTTGTGCTTGCACCGCATCGCCCGAAAAACCGATGGCCAGGCAGATCTTGCCGTTGGCCAGCGAGTCGATAAATTGGTCGGTAGGAATAATTTTGACAATGCCAGTGATGCCGCTGATCACTTTGGCGGCCGCTGCCAGCGAATTCTTGCTGTCCCATTTGGCCACACCACCGGCCATGGCGGCCAGCGGCACTACGTCGCTGGCGGAGTCCACCACCCCCACCCCGCAGGACTGAAAGCGCCGGGCGATCTCCGGGTCAAACACATTCGCGAGTGCATCCATGGTGTGGCCAGGGTAGGCTTTGGCTGTGAGCCTGGGGTTCCAGGCGATGCCAACTGTGTACCACATGTAGGGCAGGCTGTAGGCACCGTTTTTGTCCCAGGCGCGCAACGTGGCATCGACCCGGGGGTCGATATTGGCCAGGTTTTTCAGGCTGGCTTTATCGAGCTTGCCTAGCAGGCCTTTGGCTGCCATGGCGGGAACCGCGTTGGCGGTGGGAAACACCACGTCATATGGCGTGCCACCCGCGCCCAGTTTGGTTTGCAAGTCGTCGTTACCGGCAAAAATGTCGTAGATCACACGGATGCCGGTTTCCTTCTCAAAGTCTTGCAACACGCTGGGTTCAATGTAGTCGGGCCAATTCAGCAGACGCACCGTACTCTTGGCTTTGGCACCGACGCCATTGACGGCGCGGCGCAAGTTCATCAACACCGTGGCGGTGATCAGACCATCGACCGTGACGGCCTGAGACTCTTGGAATGCCTCGGTGGCGACCTGGGTTTGTGGGCCAAAGGTACCGTCCAGTGGGCCGGCGTTAAAACCCAGCTTGCCCAGCAAAATTTGCGATTCACGCAGGCCGGCGGCATCCACCAACTTCTCGCGCCCCTTGTAGTTGCCGCTGGACCAGTTCTGGGTGGTCCAGATGACACGGCGGATCGCATTCAACAAGGCATCCGACACCTGGCTAGATGGTGCCAGCCCATGCTTGCCAGAAAACGCACGGATCGCCTCTTGGGTAGCGGGGGTCAGAACACCACTGGGTGCCTCGCTCAGTAATCCCATTCGAGTCAGCAAACGTTGCGCGGTTTCTACTTTGGCATTGCGTGCGCCCGTCGGCGCTGCGGCTTCAGTCTTGGCGGGTGCCGGGGCAGTGCCAAAAACAAACCCTTGCGCTTGAGAGGCAGAAATCCAGCCAAGGCTCAAGGCCGCCAACAGCCAGAGGGTGCGAAATTTCATGATGAATCCTTGATGAAATACTTGAATATCTTGTTCTGGGGTGTTGCGATGTGTTGCAAGGTCAGTCACTGACCAGTTGCAAAACAAATGCTGCCACGGGACTGCGCAAGCTGAAACAGTTTGGCGGATGCGTCCTG
>JAQTSL010000248.1 GCA_028711355.1 Rhodoferax sp. | reverse complement strand
GATTGTGCGCCAGGGGACGTACTTGCGGTAGCACCCGCGCACTTGCCCTGTCTGGGTTTGATCGCCACGGCTAGGGGTGGCTTTCGTCTTCTGGTTCGGTTTCACCGGGTGGAAGCACGTAGTCGTTAACCGCGTCTACCTTGTCCAACCCGCGCTCGATGTTGCTGGAAAACTGGCGGCACACCCGAATGAAGGTTTCACGCAGCAGACCACCGCGAAAATTCAATGCATAGTCAATGTTCAAACGGTTGCCTTCAACGTAGGCAGTGATAAGGCAGAATTGACTGTTGAGCTCGTTGCACAGTTGCATACGATGCAACTGGCTGGTGGATTTTTTGAAGTAGCTGTGAGTTTTGAAAACCACACAACCAGAGCCTTTGTACACCTGTACCCAATGCGGAAACCAGCCGTCTTCCGTCACATAAATGCTTTTGTCGTTCTCCAGCGTGTACCCAATCACGGCGCGTTCCAGTTCAATGGCGAGGTTCACGGCGGTGACGTCTTTCTCTTCAATCAGGTCGCTCATGGTTTTCCCCTCGGGTTAATCGACGCAAATCAACTGGTTAATTCTGGTGCAGCCATCCCGCTCAACATCAACGCGGACGGGATGCAGTTTGGGGGCCGGTCGTTTGGTGTTTTCGGCCGCAACCCCTGATGCGATGGCTTCCCTGGTTCGGTCGTCGAACCAGCCATATGCAGCATTCAGAACATCCACCCTCTGGTGGTGATACGGCAAGGTGGCTGCGAACTGGCGACGGTGTGCCAGGTTGTTGATCAGGTTCTTCATGCAAGACATGAGGCTTTGATGGTCTGAATGAACTCCATGCGCCAATTCGTCCAGCGCTCGGGCATACATCTGCGCGGCGTTGCCCAGCTCACCTGTCTTGCTGTAGGCCCATCCCAGGTTGTTAAGGCATGCACCGTAGAGCCCGTGCTTGTCAGACAAATGGTCGTGGCAGAGGGTGACGACCATTTCATACCCATCGCGGACAAGGCGCCACTTCCCCTGGTAAGCGTCAAGTCGTGTTTGCGTGACCAGGTCAAGCACGGCCAGGTAGGCGGATGCAGGTGTCTGCGTGTTGATGACTGGTAGAAATGGATTCTTGTCAGCGTGCGGGCCATAGTGCGCCACCATGACGGCAATGACATCGCAGCGACGACGGCTACCCATCGTCCCCAAAATGGCTTCCTCAAACTGCATCAGTTGATCTGACAGTTCTGCAAAAGTCGCACCGTCCATGACCCTGTTCACGAGGGTTGGCAAATAGTCCTGGTACTCATCGGAACAGTCAACATCACGCAGGGCGTGAACACCGCAGGGGTCCCATTGCGTGTACAGGATGTGGTCAATTCTTTTGGTGAGGCAAAGCTTGGCTACTTGCTGAGCACGTGCCTCTGGCGCGAGGGTGCTCAGTTTCATCGATGCTTCAATGGACTTGAGCATTTTTTGGCCACGGGTTGTTGTCATGGAGTGGTTCCCAATTTGGTTTGGCGTGTTGGCCAGGAGCCAACTACCGACGCGCCAGGTTCCGGTAGTAGCTCAATACGATCAGAGTGACCAAAACAAACACGAAAAAATTGGGGCGTTTGACCCAATGGGGCGCATCTGGCGAGAGAAACGTGGGGGCGTTCTGACACCAGAGCATCCACAAAACATAGTGGACCAATCCCAACGCAGACAATGAAAACAGTGCAAATTGCATGGGGAGCCAACCTTTCGTTCGGATGAGCTGACGGTTTCAAGCTCACGCCTTCATTGTTGAGGCTATTCACCGTTTTCTGGACGTGACCACGCCAACACTGCGGCACATGTTGTCGCTTTCAAGGAATGAGGTGCTTGAGATGGGTTTGGTAGCGCTGATCAAATTCAGCCTTGGTGCTGGGGTTCATGCTGCGGTGTCCTTGCGATTTGTTGCAGAATCACGCCATCGAAATTGAAGGGGGACCTCACAGCCAACCTCACAGGTCCTTCACCATCCAATGCCATACGACCTCGACACCCGGCTTGTAATCGGCGTCGCCTCCAGCGCGATGTTTGATCTCTCTGAATCCGACTCCGTGTTCCGAAGCAAGGGCGAAGAGGAGTATCGAAAGTTCCAAGAACTACATCTGAACGACCCTCTTTCAAAGGGAATCGCGTTCTCCTTCATTCGTCGCCTACTCTCGCTGAACAACCTGAGTAACGATCCGAAGGGCGACCCACTTGTCGAAGTGATTCTTCTATCCCGCAATGACCCTGACACAGGCCTTCGAGTAATGAAGTCCATCGAGTACTATGGGATACAGATGACACGGGCGATCTTTATGCAGGGACGAGCGCCATTTGAGTACATTCCGGCCCTGAATATCTCACTCTTCCTTTCCGCAAACCAATCTGATGTCACTGCCGCAATCCACTCAGGCTTTGCGGCAGGTCAAGTTCTGAATTCTTCAATTGTCGACGACGAACAGGACGATGCGCTTCGAATCGCGTTCGACTTCGATGGAGTCATCGCAGATGATGAGTCGGAGTCTGTGATGTACAGAACAAATGACGTCGACCAGTTTCACGAACATGAGGTACGGAATGTCATGCGGGCACACAATCCAGGCCCCTTGAAGGAGTTTTTGGTCCGTGTTTCAAAGATCCAAGCGGTAGAAGAGGCGCGTCGGAAGGGAGACTCGTCGTATCACAATCGCCTCAGAGTTTCCATAGTCACCGCCCGGAATGCACCTTCGCATGAGCGAGCGCTCAATACACTGAAAGGCTGGGGCGTTATGGTCAATGATGCATTCTTCTTGGGTGGAATCGAAAAATCCAAGGTGCTCGCCGTCCTTCGCCCTCACATCTTCTTTGATGATCAATCAGGTCACTTGAAAGCAGCCAGTTCTGTCGTGCCTTCTGTTCACATTCCATTCGGTATTCGGAACCCCGATCCACCCACAATTTGAGCATCGCGAGTGAGGTATAACCCCTCGTTCAACCTCAAAAAATGGCATTCGAGTTCACCTGCTCAACCTGTGGCAAAGTCCATCGCGGCATGCCGTCGTTTGGCACAGATGCGCCCCTGAGTTACTACGCTGTACCAAAGGAAGAACGCGAATTGCGTTGCAAACTTGGTACTGATGACTGTGTCATTGATGGTGAGTCGTACTTTGTACGTGGTTGCGTCGAAATTCCAGTGCATGGCGAAAGTGAACCATTTTCTTGGAGTGTTTGGGTTTCGCTTAGCCAAGCTAGCTTCAAGCAATGGGCCGCGCTTTTTCATGAAGACAAGCGCTCTCACGTTGGTCCTTTTTTCGGCTGGCTCAATTCCTGGATGAAGCCGTACCCAGATACCATGAATATCAAGACCCATGTTCATTTACGTGACGGCGGCGTCCGTCCAATGGTCGAACTTGAACCGACAGAACATCCTCTGGCAGTGGAGCAGCGCGAAGGCATTTCAGTTCAACGTGTCGCTGAGATCTATTCGCAAATGGTTCATGAGAGTGAGGTTTAACATGTTGATCAATCTGGGACTGCCAACAAAATTGTTTCGTCAAATGGGGCTGCCCGAACTGGCACCGGCCAAGGCAGCATGAGACAAACGAAGTATCAAGGAACCGCCGGATACGTGACCCGTATGTCCGGTGGTGTGGGAGGGAGGGGCTGTGAGGCTTCTTCCTATCCCGATTGGGCGTCCACAACTACTGTCGCAGCTGGCTCACAGCACTGATTTGATCCGAAGGAACGTCAAATGGAAGTCAAGATCAAACCCGACCCCAAACTCAATCAGTTGGTTCGTGGCAATGCCATCGCGTGGCAACCACTGGCCTGACCTGTGACTTCAAGGAGAACTTCCGCCATGGAAATACAGTGTGAATGTGGAAAATTCCGCGCCAGGCTCAAAGCCTTTCCCAACAATACGCCGGGGCGCCTGGTTTGTTATTGTGATGATTGCCAATCCTATTTGCATTACCTCAAGCGCGACGATCTGCTTGACGCCAACGGCGGTACGGAGATCATTCCTGCATATCCCGCTGAAGTTGAAATTCTCAGCGGACTGGAGCATTTGAAATGTACGCAGTTGTCGCCCAATGGAACATTTCGTTTTTCCACTGCATGCTGCAATACGCCCATCGTCAATACCCGCCCCAAGGTACCGTGGGCGGGTTTCCTGCGCTGCGTGTACAAGGCCAGAGATGACCATCAACTCGATCAAGCGCTAGGGCCGGTTCGCAGCCGCATCATGGGTCGCTACGCAAAGGGAACTCCGCCTGCAGGCACCCCCGAAAAATTCAACCTGAAGGCTTTTGTAACCGTGATGCCGTTCATGCTGAAAGGCAAGCTGCTCAAGAAATCCAGGCCGTCTCCGTTCTTTGCCGAAGATGGCGTTACCCCGATCGTGGCTCCCCAAATATTGAATGAGGCGCAACGGCAGGCATTACGCCAATAGTGGCATTGCGCCTAACCCGGACTCCCGGACAAAAATCCGGCACACTGCGCCGATGAAGAAGGCATGCACTACCCAAAATCACAGGGCACCGGCTGCAAGGTTTGGCGCTACAAGAAGTTGGTTTTTTCTGCAGCCTCGTTAGGCCGACATCCGGACATGCGAAAGGAGAACCATGAGTCAAGTATTCGTCAACATTGGACTTAGCCTCGATGGCTACATGGCACCCGATGGAATGACCATGGGCAAGCCCGAGTACAAGAACTGGGGCGCCAAGTGGGGTGCGCTGATGACCTGGATCCTCAATCAACAGTACTTCCGCGAGAGGCTCAACTTCGGCCCCGGCGGCGAGACTGGTCCAGTCAACGATATGGTTCGCCACACCTTCGAGCGCATCGGTGCCAACGTCATGGGCAAGCGCATGTTCGACCAAGGCGAGGTCGCCTGGCCCGAGGAGGCTCCGTTTCACACACCGGTTTACGTTCTAACCCATGAGAAACGCGAACCTTGGGTGCGCCCCGGTGGGACGACCTTTTACTTCATCCATGACGGGCCGGCGCATGCCCTGGCGCTGGCTCCGGAATCCGCAGGCAGTCGTGATATTCGTATCGCGGGTGGGGCCGATGTGATCCAGCAGTACCTGAACCTGGGTGTTGTCGACGAACTGGAAATCGCCTTGGCACCGGTGTTGTTTGGCGGCGGGCGGCGTCTCTTCGAGAACCTGCGCGAGCCCGGGCCGCAGTTTCGCATTGACAAGGTTCTGGACGGCCCAGCCGCCACACACTTGCGCTATGTGCGCCGGTGAGGTTAGCCCGCCACGCGCAGCATTCATGGTCCTAATGTCGGCATTGCCTTTTCGGTTGCCTACACTTGGCGTTCAACTGCGGAGGAATTCATGGCAATAGGTGAACTGCTCGCGTGGCAATGGTCCGGATACCCAAAGTACCACGTATCCAGGGCAAATCTCGTTCTGCACATCGTGGTCGTTCCCTTCTTCCTCTTGGGCAATGTTGCCTTGGTCGTTGGCCTTGTTCTCATCGCGCCGCTGCCGGCCATCGCCGGTGCTGCCGCAACTTCATTCGGGACGAGTGGGCACGTGACCGCGAAGTCCTCTATCTACAAGTTCAAGTAATTTGCAGAAACACGGTGTATCGTTC
>JAQTSL010000247.1:4831-5582 GCA_028711355.1 Rhodoferax sp. | reverse complement strand
GGTCATGGCGCGCACATTGGGTGCGTGGTGCGCCTGCGCAAAGTAGCCCGCCAGCATCGACAGACCGACGCCAAAGATGGCCAGTTCGCCGTCACGGATTTCGCGCCCCGCCGCAATCGCCATCATCTCCTGGCGGGTGTAGGGCTGCGTCAGCAACTCGGCCGGGGTATTCATATGGCGCTCCTTGCGGGGGGTGGCGTTTGCAGCAAGGCCTCGACGGCGCTGCGCGGCTGGAGCCACTGGCGATACGGGTCCAGCAGAAAGCGGGTTGGGCCGTGGCTCAGTTTCTCAAGGGTCGTGCGCCCGATCAAATCCAGGTACGAATCCAGATCGGTATAGCCATGAACAAATTCCTGTAGGTAGCGTTGCGTGCCCTCTTCGGTCGCCAACCACTGGTTCATCAACTTCATATGCGCTTCGTCAAGGTCGTGCACGCCGGGCGACGCTTGCGGCCAGGCACTGTACGGCCACCACACCACCGCCTCGACGATGAGGCCGGGGATACGCACCAGGTTTGGGTATTGGCGCATGCAATCGGTATCAACAATATGGTCGGCCACCAGCACCACTTTTTTGGCCGCGCGTGACAACTCAAAGCGGCTCCACTCGGTGCCAAGCATGATGGCGTTGCCCTGCACGTCGGCCAGCGTGACGTGTATGGCGGCCAGGTCGGGTTTGAGCGGCGACAAAGCGCCCAGCGTGCGACCTGAGAAAGGGTCAGTGATCGTTGGTATCTTGTGGGTGGCAGGGT
>JAQTSL010000247.1:0-4821 GCA_028711355.1 Rhodoferax sp. | reverse complement strand
CAGGGTAGTCGTTGGGCGCGAAGGCGCTGCGGTTGGCAATGTCAGAGCCAATGTTCACCGTGGCGGGCATGAACGGCAGGTTCAGCGCCCCGGCGAGCAGACGCAACGCCATTGACAGGTTGGAATAGTCTTCCAGCACCAACTGGCCGCTCTCCACCGCGCGGCGCAGGCCATTGGCAAAGCCAAAACCTTCCAGCCCGGTAAAGCCGCATTCAAGCTGGTTCAGCGCAGCGGCAGCAGCGAGCAGGTTGAGTTGCTGGCTGTTGCAGTGAAAAATACCATGCAGCTTGCTGCGGCGCTGGCGTAGCAGCTCGCGCCCGAAAACAATGGCATCAGCGCCCACCGGCAGGCTGGCACCGCTGGCGTATTGCATACCGTCAAAGGTGTGGCGTTGGACCGCTTGGGCCAGTGAAATGAGTTTGTGCTGGGGCATGGGTCAGGTCAGGAAATTGACAAAATTTTAGGGGCGATTCACAACCATGCGTTTTGGTCATGGCAATGTCGTTGCTAGCGGTCTGTGCTTGGGCGCATCGGCGCATGGGCGGCCATTTTTAGCCCTCTTCGTTGCCTGTAGCTACGGCGACAGGCGCCTCAGTCGGGCACTGACTTGGGGATTTGCCAAAACTGCCTCGTCACTGCATCCGCCTGCCCTCCAAACCCCAATGGACATTGCGGGTTAAAGTGACTGAAAAATTGTCTTGTCAATGGAGTCCACCTTATATAGATGCTTTTTTTATGATCCATGTGAATGCCGGTGCAGGCTGTCCGGAAAGTGCGTGTGGCGGTGCGTCAAGGGCGCATGGGTATGGGGATGGGTGTGCGGCTCGGTGCCGTCCCAGGTCAGGTCGTGCGTATGCTGATGGTGGCTGTCGTGCCGGTGCGCATGGTTGTGCAGTTGCGCCGCATGGGTGTGAAGGTGGGTGTGGCGCTCGCTCAGGTGCAGCGCCACACCGGCGGCCATCAGCGCGCCGGCCAGCCCCAGCCCGGTGCTGGCGGGCTCGCCCAGCCAGATCATCGCGATCGCTGCCCCGACAAACGGCGCGGTTGAAAAATAAGCCCCGGTGCGCGCTGTGCCCAAGCCGCGTAGCGCCAGCACAAACAGCACCAGGCTCATGCCGTAGCCCAAGAAACCCACCGCCAAAATCAGCCCCAGCGGCAGCCAGCCGGCTGGCAGTGATGCGCCCAGCGCCCAGCCCAAGGCGCAGTTCACGGCGCCGGCCAGCAGGCCCTTGCTCAGGGCAATAAACAGCGCATCACCGTGCGCCACCTGGCGCGTCAGGTTGTTGTCGATGGCCCAGGCCAGGCAGGCCCCGGCCAACGCGGCGGGTCCAACCCAGTCGGTCAGCGTCAGCGCCTCAGGCGGCCAGACCAGCACCGCGCTGCCAGCCACGATCAGCGCCATGCCCAGCACCATGCGCCGGTCAGTGGCCTCGCGCCACACCAGCCAGGCCAGCAGCGCGGTCAACACCGCTTCCAGATTCAGCAACAAAGATGCGCTGGTCGCCGTGCTGTGCGCCAGCCCCAGCATCAGCAGCACCGGCCCGACGATGCCGCCAAAGCCAATCGTACCCAGCAGCCACGGCCACTCATGGCGCTGAATGCCGCCGGTCTGCCAGCCACGGTCACGCAGCAGCCGCAGCAGGGTCAGGCCCAGGCCGCTGCCCAGATACAGCAGTCCGGCCAACATGAAAGGCGAGTTGGGCAGGTTGTTGTCACCCAGCACTTTGGCCAGCGGCGTGCTGGCGCCAAACAGCAGCGCCGCGCCGATGGCGTAGAGGGTGGCGTGGGGCAAAAGTTTCATGCGTGCATTGTGCGGCACCGCGCTGGTCGGGCAGATGTGCGGCGCATCGGATGGTTGGTCGGGACTGTCAACTATTTTGGCGCAGGGCGCAACTGCATGCATGGCGGTTCAAGGTGAGCTGGACGAACTGCACAAAATGCCGCATTGGAAATGCCGGGCGCGCGACCTTGCCATTTCGCCAGTGACACTGAATCCCGTTTCAACCGTCGGTTCAACCCATCGTCATCAGTTGCGCATTGCCACCGGCGGCGGCCGTGTTGGTACTGATGCTTTGTTCGTGCATCAGCGCACTCAGATCGTAATGCGCGCCGCTGGCCAGTTGCGCCGGGGTCAGGTTGTCGATGCGTACCAACGGGCCTGGTCGCGGTGCCACGCGTAGCGCCAGCGCTTGCAGATCATCGGCGTCGCCTTCAAACAGCAGCGCGCTCCAACAGGTATCTGTGAGCAGCGCGTCGGTCTGCGCCAGCGTTACCCGGGCTTGCACTTCGGTCGGCAGCGCTTGCAGCAGGCGCGTGACGGCGCCATCGAGCAGCGTTGGCGGTGTAACGTGGCAGTGGTTGCCACTGGCCAGCGTAGCGGCGATCTGGTGTAGCAGACCGCGCAGCGTCTTGGGCGTCGCCCAGACCGCGCCCCGCGGCAGCAACTGGTAGCGGTTGGTCTCGCCGGTCGGACCGGGCAGGTTGAACACCTGGCCCAGCACACTGCATTGCAGGTAGTGCTGGCAGGCCAGTGCCGCGTCGGCGGGCGTGCTGCCGTCTTGCCAGACTTGCAACGTTGCCAGCTCGGTCTGCTGTAGCGCACGCGCCAAACTTTGCAGCGCCTGAAGTGCTGGTTGCTTGGTTATCAGCGTCGCCGCTGCGACGCTGGGCCGGCACGCGCTGGATTGGTTTAGCGCGCGTAGCGCCGGGTTGGGCGTGCCGCTGCTTGGTTGCAACAAACGGTACAGATACAGCGGCCCGCCCGCCTTGGGTCCGGTACCCGACAAGCCCATGCCGCCAAACGGCTGCACACCGACCACTGCACCGACCAGGTTACGGTTGACATAGACATTGCCGGCCTGGATGCGCTGCGTCACCTTGGCGATGGTTTCGTCGATGCGGCTGTGCACGCCAAAGGTCAGCCCATAGCCGGTGGCGTTGATCGCGTCCAGCACCTGCGGCAGCTCTTCGCGCGGGTAACGAACCACATGCAAAACCGGGCCGAAGACCTCGCGTTGCAAGCGCGAGATGCTATCGATTTCGATAACAGCCGGAGGCACAAAGTAGCCCCGCCCGGCGCTCTCGTCGCGCGCCGGGCGGCAGACCTGTAGCCCGTGCGCGCCCATCTGCGCAATGTGCGCCTCGATCAGGCTGCGCGCGTCGTCGTCAATCACCGGGCCGATGTCGGTGGCCATCCGGTCCGGGTTGCCCACCACCCATTCGCGCAGCGCCTGTTTGATCATGCCCAGCACCCGGTCGGCCACGTCGTCTTGCAGGCACAGCAGCCGCAGCGCCGAGCAGCGTTGTCCGGCCGAGTCAAAAGCCGAGGCCAGCACGTCGCCCACCACCTGTTCGGCCAGCGCCGATGAGTCCACCACCAGCGCGTTCTGACCACCGGTTTCGGCAATCAGCGGAATGCAGCGGCCTTGCGCGCTGATGCGCTGTGCCAGCGTGGCGCCAATCAGCCGCGCCACCTCGGTCGAACCGGTAAACATGACACCCGCCACGCCCGGGTGTGCCACCAATGCTGCGCCCACCGTCTCCCCCGTGCCCGGCACCAGTTGAACCGCATCGCTGGGTACCCCAGCCTGGTGCAGGATGCGCACCATCACGTCGGCGATCAGCGGCGTTTGTTCGGCCGGCTTGGCCAACACGCAGTTGCCTGCGGCCAGCGCGGCGGCCACCTGGCCGGTAAAGATCGCCAGCGGAAAGTTCCACGGGCTGATGCACAGCACCACGCCCAGCGCGCGCTGGTTTTGGTTGTCAAAGGTGGCAGCCACTTGCGCTGCGTAATAGCGCAAAAAGTCCACCGCCTCGCGAATTTCAGAGATCGCGTTGGGCAAGGTCTTGCCGGCCTCGCGCACGATCAGCCCCAGCAGCACTTGGGTGCGTTGCTCCAGCAGGTCGGCGGCGCGGTTCAGGCAGGCCGCGCGCTCTGGCGGCGGTGTCACCTGCCAGATCGGCAGGGCGCGCTCGGCGCGTTGCACCGCTTGGGTGACCTCATCTGGCGTGGCGTTGCGCACCCAACCGACCACGTCGCGCAGGTCGGCCGGATTCTGCACACGCTGCCAACCGTCCGCTAGCGCCGTTGACGGGTTCAGCGCCAACGCGTCGGGGCTGCTGCACGCTGCGGTGTAGCTGGTTTGGGCACTACGCAACAAACCGGCAGACAGTGACGCCAGTTGTTGTTCGTTGCACAGGTTCAGCCCCGACGAGTTGACGCGTGACTGGTCGCCCAACTGTGCGAACAACTGACGTGGCAACGCAATTTTGGGGTGTGGCGCGCCCAGAGCGCCAGCTTGTTCGCCCAGCGTGCGCGCCTCTTGCACCGGGTCACTCACCAGTTCTTCTACCTTCACTTTGGCGTCACCAATGCGGTTGACGAATGACGAGTTGGAACCGTTCTCCAGCAGGCGACGCACCAGATACGCCAGCAATGTTTCATGAGTCCCCACTGGCGCGTAGATGCGGCACGGCCGGCCCAGTTTGCCGTCTGACACAGCGCCCGTGACCTGCTCGTACAGCGGCTCTCCCATGCCGTGCAGGCATTGAAACTCGTACTGACCCGCGTAATAATTGTTGCCCGCCAGGTGGTAAATGCTGGCCAGCGTTTGTGCGTTGTGCGTGGCAAACTGCGGATAGACCGCGTCGGGCGCGGCCAGCAGTTTGCGGGCGCACGCCAGGTACGAAACGTCGGTGTGCACCTTGCGTGTGAACACCGGGTAGCCCTCGTGCCCGTCGAGCTGCGCGTGTTTGATTTCAGCATCCCAATAGGCCCCTTTGACCAGCCGGATCATCAGCCGCCGACCACTGCGCCGCGCC
>JAQTSL010000014.1 GCA_028711355.1 Rhodoferax sp. | reverse complement strand
TCACAACGCACAGCGGTTCGCGGTGCGCTGCAAGCACCCGCAACAGGTGCCAGTTTGCTGGCTCTGCTGCAGTGGGTGGAGGACCTTCCGGCCGACGTGCAGTTGACACCAGCGCTCAAAGTGTCACTGCGCCATTGGGCCAGACAACGGATACGGCGCTTGAGCCAACAACTGCGAGCGGCACGCAAAGTGGCCGATACCCCCGAGCAGTGGCATCGGGTCCGCATACTGGCCAAACGGCTGCGGTATGGCTCCGAGAATTTGCAAGACTTGCTGCCTGACCGCGCAGCAACGCAGAGTGTGCAGCGTGCTGAAGCCATTCAAAACAGCCTGGGGGCGGCAAGAGACCTCGGACAACTGAGCGCTTTGGTGGCTGGACTGGCCTTGGAACCTGGCGTGGCGGAATTTTTGCGCGGTGTGGTGGCGGGGGCTGGACGGCGATAGTCGCTGTGGCAGAAAGGCCAGAAGCCTGGGTTGCGCCATCGATTTGTCACGAATTCTTCACGCTATCGACGCACACTCTGAAGCCTTTAACCGAGATTGTCCATTAGGCGCGCCTTCGGCGCTGCTTGGGTGCAAGCGGCGCATTGGCGGCCAAACCCTAATGGACAATCTCGGTTTAACTGCTGTCATCCTTGGCCAATCTTTGGCACCCTCATGAATCAAACGATTGATAAAGCATCTGAATCCAGTGGCGTCACCTTGCAAAAAGCCTTGGCGTGCAAGAGCGCAAAAAAATGGTATCACCACTGAAAGTTGAAGCTGGTGCTGCGTTTTGGACGGTTAACACTGCTGATGGCCCTGGCGGTCTGCTCGCCGCGCCAACTTATTCTGCAAGAAGCGGCAGGAGCGCTCGCCACTCAAGGTAGCGCAACCGAAGATGATTTGGTGTTGGCGCGCGAAGCCAGCGCGTTCTACCTCAAACTCACAGAATCGGTACAAGTCCATCATGAAAGGCGTTTCCCCAGAGCCATACATCATGACAAGGCGCGGCCCAGGATCAACGATGCATCCAAGGTAAACGTATCTATTTTCCAAATGTGATTTCAACTCCAGTGGCAGCAACTGGACAATCGCTTCCAGAAGCCCATCGCAATGGCTTGACCAAATGTAATCGCTCGATGACAATCAGGCCATGCTGATTATTAAGCGCACTGACGATTTCAATCGGTGGTTACACGGGCTAAAAGATGGCATGACGCATCGCCGCCTGTTGGCGCGGTTACGTAAAGCCTCTTTGGGCAATCTGGGTGATGTTCAACCGGTAGGCCAAAGTGTGTCTGAAATGCGGGAACATTTTGGACCAGGCTGGCGTATGTATTTTGTGCAACGCGGTGCGATTTTGATCGTGATGCTGGGCGGCGGCGACAAATCCACCCAGACCGCTGATATCGCCAAGGCCATCAAATTGGCATCTACCTTTGAGGAAGAATGAATGAAAACAAAAATCCGTGTTGCCGATATTCCTGATCTAGATTTTGCTGAACACCTGGATACGGATCAAGCCGTAGCTGAATATCTGACGGTGATCTTGGAGGAAAACGACCCGGCTTTGCTGGCTGCTGCACTGGGTGATATTGCACGCGCCCGCGGCATGAGCCAAATTGCCAAGACCAGCGGTATCACCCGCGAAGCGCTCTACAAGGCCCTACGGCCGGATGCGCAACCCCGTTTTGACACGATCAATCGGGTCTGCGCAGCACTGGGTGTCAAACTGGTGGCACAAGCCGTCACAGTTTGAACAGGCTGGCTGGCGTGGTCAGCCCAGCACCTCGGCCAGCGCGCATTGCACCGACCTGGCGCCCAACACGTTGACACACACTTGAGGGTCGATGCCCACCAGATAACCGCGCCGCCCGCCGTTGATCAGAATCTTGGGTAGCTCAAGAATGGTGGATTCAACGAACACCGGCATGGCGCGGCGGGTGGCAAACGGTGACGTGCCGCCGACCAAGTAGCCGCTGTGCCGATTGGCCACCTCGGGCGCACACGGCTCGACTGACTTGGCGCCGATCTGGCGCGCCAGGTTTTTGGTCGAGACCTTGTGGTTGCCGTGCATCAGCACCACCAGCGGCTTGGCGTCCTGGTCTTGCATGATCAGCGTCTTGACCACCGCATAGGCGTCCCAGCCCAGCGCCGCCGAGCTATGCAGCGCGCCGCCGTGTTCCAGGTACTGGTACGGATGCTCGGTAAACGCCACCCCATGTGCCTTGAGCCAATGCGTGGCGGGGGTTTCAGAAACGTGTTCTTTTTTCATAATTGTTTGGGGTCAGGGCACATCGCTGAGCACATCGCTGCGCGAGTGGTCTGACCCGCAATCTCGGTCATTGCGCCGGGTCACGCAGTTCCCAGCGGATCGCGTCGATGGCGGCCAGCAGCTCGGCACTGAGCGTGCTGCCCCACGCATCGAGGTCTTCGTCAAGTTGCGCCACCGAGGTGACGCCAATGATGGTACTGGCGACACGCCACTGGGTGTAGCAAAAGGCCAGCGCCAGTTGCGTCGGCGTCAGGCCATGGTCACGCGCCAGCGCGCTGTAACGTTTGGCCGCCGTCAGCGCCAGCGGCCGCCCCCAGCGCTGCTGGCGCGAGGATTCAAACTTTTTCAGCCGCGCCTGGTCCGACACATCGGCACCGGTCAGGCCCTGCGCGTCGTACTTGCCGGTCAGCAGACCAAACGCCAGCGGTGAATACGCCAGCAGCGACACCTGCAAGCGGTGCAAGGTTTCATCGAGCGCGTTTTCAGCGCTGCGGTTGACCAGGCAATACGGGTTTTGCACGCTGACCACACGCGGCAGGCCGTGCTGCTCGGCCAAGCGCACAAATTCATGCACACCGTAGGGCGTTTCATTGGACAGCCCGACCGCACGCACCTTGCCTGCGCGCACCAGTTGACCGAGCGCTTCCAGTTGCGCGTGGATCGACGCGCCGTGCTCGTCGCGGGGCTGGTAGTAGATGCCGCCAAAGGCTGGCACGCTGCGCACCGGCCAGTGAATCTGGTACAGGTCAATCACGTCTGTCTGCAGGCGGCGCAGGCTGCCATCGCAGGCCTGCACGATGTCTTGCGGTGTCAGGTCGGCGCTGCCACCACGAATCCACGGCATACCGCGTGACGGGCCGGCTACCTTGGTGGCGATCACCAGTTTGTGGCGCGCGCCCGGCCGTTTGGTCAGCCAGTTGCCAATGATTTTTTCGGTGGCATTGAAAGTTTCAGCGCGCGGCGGCACCGCGTACATCTCTGCGGTGTCGATGAAGTTGACGCCACGCGCCAGCGAGCGATCCAAAATAGCGTAAGAGGTCGCTTCATCGACTTGTTCACCAAAGGTCATGGTGCCCAGGCAGATCGGGGTTACGAACAGGTCGCTTTGACCAAGTCGAAGGGTTTTCATGCTTCAAGATATGAGGGTAAAACAGACCTGGAGTTTAAGAGTTCACCCAAAAACCTCTAACTATTCATGGTCTGGTAATCAGCCCGAACAATGAAAATCAGCGCATCTGTACAAGCCGCAGAATGGGGGTCAGAGCCCAATCGGTGTTGCATGGTTGGCTGGTTTGAAGACCTGAACCCGAATTGGGATCTGCCCCCCCACTCTGCTACCACCTATGCAATAACAACCTTGATTGGGTCTGTTTCGCTCAAACTGGGCTCATTTCACCCGAAAATGTGTAAACTGGCAGCCATGATCACCGGACCTTCTGCCGTCTCATGAATCTGCCCCCGTCCAAACCAGATGCCGAACAAGCCGCGCCCAGCGCCACCCGGCTGGTGTGGATTTACGCGGCTTTTGCCAGTCTTTGGATTGCTTTTTCAGACCACATCGTGGCCTGGCTCTTCCCCGACCTGGTTCAGTTGTCCCGCATCAGCACCCTCAAGGGCTGGCTGTTTGTGGCAGTGACATCATTGCTGCTTTATGCGCTGATGCGCCGCCAGCTCCAGCACATTTTTGAGGCCTTAAAGAGCCAACAAGCCGCGCTGGACCTGGCGCAACGCACCGAGGCGGCCTTGCGCAACAACGAACACCAATACCGGGCACTGTTTCAAAATAGCATGGATGCCATTTTGTTGACCTCGCTGGACGGCAACATCATGGCTGCCAACCCTCAAGCCTGCGCGCTGTTCGGGTGCGATCAACAACATTTGCAGCAATTGGTTCGCGGCGACTGGGCAGACTTGACTGACCCGCGGCTGCCAGCCGCTTTGGCCGAGCGCCAACGCACCGGCCATTTTGCTGGTGAATTGACTTTTTTCAGGTCTGATCAAAGTCAGTTTCCGGCAGAAGTTTTATCCCAGGTGTTTCAGGGCGCAGATGGCCAGCAGATGGCCTGCATGGTGGTGCGCGACCTGACGGAACTAAAGCAAGCCCAGGCCCTGCTGGAACTCAAAGCGCTGGGGGCAGAGGCTCTGTTAAACCTGCCTGCTGCCGCCGAATCCATGAGTGAGCGGGACTTCATGCAACATGGTCTGGAGTTGGCTGAAAAACTGACTGGCAGTCAGATTGCCTTTATCCACTTGGTCCACCCGGACCAGCAAACCATTGAGTTGGGAGCCTGGTCCAAAGCCACCCTGACCCACTATTGCACTTCGGCTTATGACGCCCATTGCCCGGTCAGCCGAGCCGGTATTTGGGCCGATGCCTTGCGCCAGCGTGCACCGGTGCTGGTCAATGACTACGCCAGCGCCAGCGGCAAACACGGGCTACCTGAAGGCCACGCGCATCTGCAACGCCTGATCAGTGTCCCGGTCATGGCGGGCGGCCTGGTGCGCATGATGGCGGGCGTGGGCAACAAGCCCGCACCCTACACCGACACCGACGTGGAAACGGTGCGCCTGATCGCCGATGCCATTGGGCACATCGTGCAGCGCCGCCACACCGAGCAAGCCCTGATCGAAAGTGAACGCCGGTTGCGCCTGCTGACCGACAACGTCGATGACGTGATCTGGACCACCGATCTGGCAGGCCATTACACCTACATCAGCCCGTCGGTCGAAAAATCGCGTGGTTTCACCCCGGCCGAGGTGATGCAGCAAGACCTCACGCAATCGGTTTGTCCAGCTTATGTGCCGATGGTCTCCCAATCCTTGCAGGACAACCTGGCCGCGCTCGCCGCCGGTCAAGCTTTCATCGCATTCAGGGGCGAGATTGAGCAACCTTGCAAAGACGGCACAACCGTATGGTCTGAGGTATCTACCAATAGCCTGTGCAATGCTCAGGGTGAGCTGGTTGGCATTGTCGGCATTACCCGCGACATCACTGAACGCAAGGCACAGCAGCAGCAACTGCAACTTGCGGCACAAATTTTTGCCCAGGCACAAGAGGGCATTACCGTCACCGATGCAGCGGGCACCATCGTCATGGTCAACCCCAGCTTCACCCGGATCACCGGCTATACGCCAGCCGAGGCGCTCGGCCAGAACCCGAGCATTCTTCACTCGGGTCGGCAAGACGGCGCCTTTTACCGTGCCATGTGGGATGCCTTGAGCAGCATTGGACAGTGGTCAGGCGAGATTTGGAACAAAAAGAAAGACGGCACGATTTACCCCGAGTGGCTGGCCATTGTTGCCCTGCGGGATGCGCAGAACAAGGCCACTCACTATGTCGCCAACTTCAGCGACTTGAGCCAAACCAAGGCTACCGAAACCCGCATTCAGTGGTTGTCGCACTTCGATCCCCTGACTGGCTTGCCAAATCGGGCTTTGCTGTGCGATCGCACCGCGCTGGCGTTGAGCATGGCACAGCGTGCCACTGAGCCGCTGACCATGATGCTGGTAGCGCTTGACCATCTTGGCAACGGCAATGACGCGCTGGGGCATCATGTGGGCGACCAGTTGCTGGTAGAGATGGCGCGCCGGCTCAGCGCTTCGGTACGTGAGCAAGATACCGTGGCCCGTCTGGGTGGCAAAGAGTTTTTGCTGGTACTGCCAGGCACCGACCATCTGGGCGCAGCACACCTGGCGACTGATTTGCTCGCGACTTTGGCGCAGCCCTGTGCACTGGGCCAACACACGCTGAACATGACCGCCACGCTGGGCATCGTGCAATATCCTGACAATGGTGACAATTTCGAGGACTTGTTCAAGGCGGTTGAAATTGCCATGCACCGGGCGCAGGACAAGGGACGCAACACCTACGAATTTTTCAGCACCGAGCTGTATCAGCACGTGCTGGCGCGTGACGCCATGATCAGGGCCTTGCGGCTGGCCATCACCGACCAGCAGCTCAACTTGGTCTATCAGCCGCAGGTGGACTTGCAAAGCGGTCAAATCTGCGGGCTGGAGGCCTTGCTGCGCTGGTCGCACCCTGAACTGGGCCAGGTGTCGCCGGCGCAATTTATCCCGCTGGCCGAACAAGCCAACCTGATCATTGGCATTGGCGCATGGGTGTTGCAACGCGCCTGCCAGGACATTCGCCATTGGCTGGATGCGGGTATCCGGATTCCGCATGTGGCCATCAATGCGTCGGCCCTGCAGTTTCGCGACAACGACTACGTCGCGCAGGTCAGTCAAGCCTTGCAGCAATCAGACATCGACCCAGCGCTGATTTACATTGAAGTCACCGAAAGCGCCCTGATGGACGACGTGCCGCGCAACGAAGCCATGCTGCGCTCGCTCAAAGCGTTAGGCGTAAAGCTGTCGCTGGACGACTTTGGCACCGGTTATTCTTCATTGAGTTACCTCAAGCGCTTCCCATTTGACCAAGTCAAGATCGATCAATCGTTTGTCAGCAACATTGCCACCAACCCGAGCGACATGATGCTGGCCAAGGTGATTGTCTCGATCGCCCACGGTCTGGGCATGAAAGCAATCGCCGAAGGCGTAGAAACCGAAACCCAGTGCGACATCCTGCGCACCAGTCTATGCGACGAAATCCAGGGGTACTTCTTTTCCATGCCAATCAGCGTGCGTGAAATTGAAGAGCTGTTCTCCGAGGCACGCCAATTGCCCGAGCATTTGTTGCGCCTAAAGGCGCCCAAGAACACCCTGCTGCTGGTCGATGACGAGCCCAATATTGTGTCAGCGCTGAAGCGTTTGTTCCGTCGCGACGGGCATGAGATTCTGACCGCCAACAGCGGAGCAGAAGGCATGAAAGTGCTGTCCGAACACCGCGTTGACATCATCATCTCGGACCAGCGCATGCCCGGCATGACCGGGGTTGAATTTTTGCGTGCGGCCAAAGTGTTGTACCCCGACACCATTCGCGTGGTGCTGTCGGGCTACACCGAGTTGCAATCGGTCACCGATGCCATCAATGAGGGGGCGGTGTACCGTTTTCTGACCAAACCCTGGGATGACGACGCGCTGCGCGAACAAATCAACCAGGCGATCGCGCACCGTCGGGTGCTGGAGGACAACCGGCAACTTGAAATACAGGTGCACAACAGCAACCGCGAGCTGATGGCCGCCAACCGCAAATTGCAAGACGTGCTGCAACAACTGCGGCCCGACCCAAGCGCAAGGTGAGACCGTGCAAACCGTCCATGCACTGACCGTGCAGGTCGATCAACTCCAGGTTGGGCACTACATCTACCTGGACATGAAGTGGTTTGAACATCCGTTTTCGTTCAACCATTTCAAGATCAAGTCACAGGCGCAGATCAGCGAAGTCAAGGCGCTGGGGCTCAAAAGCGTCCGCGTCAATCCGGAGCTGAGTGACACTGTGGCACCACTGCCAGCGGCCGCCACACCAACTGCACCAACTGCAACGGCTGCTCCTGCGACCGCAGCCAGTGCTGCAAAAGCCGCCGCGCCCGGGCCCAGCGTTTCCCCGATCATGCAGGCCAAACGCGCCATGGTCGAGCGCATGCGGGTCCGGCGCGAACAAGCCGAACATATTGAAAGCGCTTTCGTCAATACCGTGGGCATCATCCACGACATTGAAAAAAACCTCTACAGCAGCCCTCAAGAAACCGTCGCGCAAGCGACCCAACTGGTCCAAACCATCGCCGATTCAATTTTGTCGGCGCCCGAGCTGGCAATTCAGGTGATGGGCGACAAACTGGGCGGCGAAGATTTGTATTTTCATTCGCTCAATGTCGCGATGCTGGCGCTGATGATGGCGCGCGACTTGAGTATGCAGCCCGGCGTTGCCGGTCTGCTGGGCCTGGGGGCGTTGCTGCACGACATTGGACGCAAAGAGGTACCAAGCCAGATTTTGCTCAAGACCGAGCCTTTGACCCAGGCCGAGCGCAGCTTGTTTGAGATGCATTGCCAGTTTGGCGTTGAAATTGCGCAGCGGATGCAGTTGGCCCCGGCCGCCATTGCCATCATTCGGGAACACCATGAGCTGGACGACGGCAGCGGTTACCCGGCCAGGCTCAAGGGCCTGGCCATCAACCCGCTGGCACGCTTGGTGGTGATTGCCAATTATTACGACGAGCTGTGCAATCCGCCCCATCTGGCCGATGCCCTGACGCCCCATGAAGCGTTGTCGCTGATGTTTGCCAAACTGCGCACCAAGTTTGATGCCCGGTTTTTACAGGTGCTGATCCGCTGCCTGGGGGTCTATCCGCCGGGCACCATCGTGCAACTTTCCAACGGTTCACTTGGCATGGTGGCTACCGTCAATACGGCCAAGCCGATGAAGCCGGTGGTGATAATTTATGACGCAGAGGTACCCAAGGAAGAGGCTATTTTGTTGGACATGGAAGCTGAGCTCGATATCAATATCGCCAAAGCGCTGCGACCGCTTCAAGTCACCAGGGATGTGTACAACTACCTGAGCCCACGCAAGCGAGTCAGCTACTATTTTGACGCGTCGTCCCAAAAACCGCGGGGGCATCGACCATGACCGAACTGGCGCAACTGATGCTAGACCATTGCCCAGAGTTGATGCTGCTGGTCAATCCGGCAACTTTGGCCATTGAGCTTGCCAACGCATCTGCGCACAGCGCGTTGGGCTATGCGCCTGGGCACCTTGCCGGCGTCACGGTCACAGAGGTAGAAACAGACTTGCAGGACTTGTTTTACTGGCAAGACGCCCAGCTTGGTCAATATCGCCCTGTGATTGACCAAGAGGCACAGTACCGCCGCAGCAACGGCGAACTGCTGGCAGTACGCAAAAATGTGGTGGTCATATCCCCAGAAGACAAACCCTTGCTGATGGTGCGCGCCTTGCCATCGCAAGACCAGCGGGTGGCGGAAGAAGCCCTGGCACACACTTTGTCGCAACTGCGCGCCACGCTGGAGTCCACCGGTAACGGAATTTTGGTGTTGGACTGGCACGCCAAGGTCAGCAGCATGAACAGGATGTTTGGACAGATGTGGAAGATTCCTGTAGATCTGTTGAACTGGCAAGACGATGGAAATATTTTGGACTTTATCGTCAGCCAGGTGAGCGAGTCAGAGTCACTGCGCTTGCAGCTTCAAGCGGTGGTGCATAACGATGAAGCCCAAGAACTTTTGCACCATCTCGATGGCCGGATCTTTGAAATGGGTTCGCGCCCGCAATTTTTGTACGAACAAATCGTCGGCCGGGTGTTCAGCTTTCAGGACATTACCGAGCGTATGCTGGCCGAACAAGCGCTGCGCGAGTCGCGTGATTTTCTGGAACAACGGGTACTTGAACGCACGGCCGATTTGCACGCCGCCAACGACACGCTGGGGCGCGAAAAAGAACTGCAGCGGGTGTTGATTGACAAGCTTGAAGCGGCGCAAAACCAGTTGCTGCAATCCGAGCGCATGGCCTCGATCGGCCAGTTGGCAGCGGGGGTGGCGCATGAGATCAACAACCCGGTCGGGTTTGTCAACTCCAACCTGGGCAGCCTGCAGAACTATGTCAAAGACCTGTTCCGGCTGATCACTACTTACGAGCAAGTCCAGCCGGCCCTGCCCGAGGCGCTGCAGCAACAGGTCAAACAGGTCGCTGACGCGATCGACATCGATTTTCTGCGCACCGATCTGTCCGATCTGTTGAAAGAATCGGTTGACGGCTTGCAACGCGTGACACGCATCGTGCAAGACCTTAAAAGCTTTTCCCATGTGGACGAGGCTGAATGCCAGTGGGCCGACATCGAAGCCGGGCTGGAGAGCACCTTGCGGGTGGTCTGGAACGAGCTCAAATACAAGGCCGAGGTGGTCAAGGCCTACGCTGACATCGGACAAATTGAGTGTTTTCCGTTTCAGCTCAACCAGGTCTTCATGAACCTGCTGGTCAACGCTTCGCATGCGATAGAGGGGCATGGCACCATCACCATTCGCACCGGCCAAGAGGCAGACCAGGTGTGGGTTGAAATCCAGGACACCGGCAGCGGCATCCGACCCGAGCACCTGGAGCGCATCTTTGAACCGTTTTTCACCACCAAACCGGTCGGCAAGGGCACCGGCCTGGGCTTGTCATTGGCCTATGGCATTGTGCAAAAGCACCATGGCAGCATTGTGGTGCAGTCCGAGCCTGGCAAGGGCAGCACATTTCGGGTCACACTGCCGATAAAGCAGCCTGAACCGGCACCCACGGCACCGGCCTGACGACCGAACATTGATGGCAACAAAGCCCCCCCAAAGCATGAAAGACAGTTGTCATTGCGGGCCACGACCCGCTGTTCCAGTGCGTCCAAATTCATGGATGCCGGGTCGTGGCCCGGCATGACGCCCGTGTTGTTTCACGTTAACTATGACGAATTCGGCACTTTTTTTTGACGCCAGCCCGGTCGCGTCGTTTGTGGTCGATACCCGGCATATGGTGACACACTTCAACCAGGCTTGCGCGCTGACGCTGGGTATCGCCGCCCAACGGGTGATTGGGCGCAAGGGCATCGGCTGGGTGTTCCACGGCGATGACCGCCCGATGATGGCTGACTTGATTGTCGATGACTTGATGGAAAAAACCGTCAATGATCTCTATCAGAGCACCTTTCGCTGCTCGCTTAAAGTGCCCCATGCGTACGAAACCGAGCACTTCTTTCCCAAGCTGGGCCAGGGTGGGCGCTGGCTGTTTTTTACCGCCGCGCCGTTGCGTAACGCACAGGGCGAGCTGGTCGGCGCGATTGAAACCTTGCAGGACATCACCGAGCGCAAAGTGGCCGAAGACGCCCTGATGAAGGCCCAGTTGGAGGTGGAACAGATCGTCGAGCAGCGCACTTCGGAGCTGGGTACAGTGAACCAAACCCTGCGCGACGATGTCAGGCGCCGCGAAACCGCCGAGCGTGAACTACAGAGCCGAAACAACCAGTTGCAGGCCCTCAACAGCAAGCTGTCGGAGGTCAAGGAGCACCTGATCCAGTCCGAAAAACTGGCCTCCATTGGTCAACTGGCGGCCGGCATTGCGCATGAAATCAACAACCCGATTGGCTATATTTTTTCCAACTTTGGCACGCTGGAAGGCTACCTGACGCAACTGTTTGAAATGCTCGATGCTTACCAACAGGCCGAGGCTACGCTGCAAGCCACACCCGCCGGGCCGGCGCTCAAGGCCAAGCGTGAAGCGATCGAGCTGGACTTTCTGAAAGAAGACATTCCGGTGCTGATGCGCGAGAGCAAAGAAGGCATTGTGCGGGTGCGCAAAATTGTGCAAGACCTGAAAGACTTCTCGCATGTGGACAGCAACCCCGACTGGCAGTTGGTCAGCCTGAACCAGGGCATTGACTCAACCCTGAATGTGATCAACAACGAGATCAAATACAAGGCCGACCTGGTCAAGCAGTACGCCGATTTACCCGAGGTGCAATGCATGCCCTCGCAGATCAACCAGGTGGTCATGAACCTGGTGGTCAACGCCGCCCAAGCCATGGGGCCCGAGCGCGGCAAGATCACCGTGCGCACCGGTCTGGCAGGCGAGCAGGTATGGCTGGAAGTGGCCGACACCGGCAGCGGCATCCCGCCGGAGGTGTTACCGCGCATTTTTGACCCGTTTTACACCACCAAACCAATCGGCAAAGGCACCGGCCTGGGGCTGTCACTGGCGTACGGCTTCATCCAGAAGCACCACGGCAAAATCGAGGTCACGACCGAACTCGGCCAAGGCAGCACGTTCCGGGTGACGCTGCCCGTCAAGCAACCAGCAGCGGCTGCCGCCCCCAGCCCAACATAAGCCTCCTACCATGATCGAACAAAACCAGCCAGCACCACCGCCAGCCCAACTCCCGACCGTGTTGTGTGTCGATGACGAGCCAAATATTTTGTCGGCTCTCAAACGCCTGTTTCGTGGCAAGGGCTGGCAGACGGTAACGGCCGATGGTGGGTCAGCCGCTCTGGCGCTATTGGAAACACAAGCGGTTGATCTGGTCATTTCCGATATGCGCATGCCGGAAATGGACGGCGCCCAGCTTCTGACCCTGGTGCGCCAGCGCTGGCCTGACACCCTGCGTCTGCTGCTGACCGGCCACTCTGATATCAGCGCCATCATTGAGGCCATCAACCGCGGCGAAATCTACCGCTACATCACCAAACCATGGGATGACAACGACATCGTGCTGATCGTGCGTCAGGGGCTGGAACGCAAGACCCTGGAACAGGAAAAACAGCGCCTGGAGGTGTTGACGGCGCAACAAAATCTGGCACTCAAAGAGCTGAATGCCAGCCTGGAAACCAAGGTAGAAGCACGCACCAGCGAACTGCGCTTGGCCAATGAGCAGCTCAAGGCCAACTTTGTCACCACCATCAAGGTGTTTTCTACGCTGCTTGAAATGCGCGGCGGCAACCTGTCTGGCCACTCCCGTCGGGTGGCAGATTTGGCACGGCGCTTGGCGCTCAGGCTTGAGCTCGACGGCAAACTGGTGCAACAAATTTTTGTCGCCGGTCTGCTGCATGAAATTGGCAAGATCGGGTTTTCTGATGAGCTGCTCAACACGCCAGTGGCCATGATGACGCCCGAGCAGATGGCGGTTTACCGCAAGCACCCGATGCAAGCCGAGCTGCTGCTGCTGCCGCTGCCCGATTTACGTGAGGCATCGGAAATCATCACGACCCAATTCGAGCGTTTTGACGGGTCCGGTTTCCCGGCGAACCTGGCCGGTGATGCGATTGCCATCGGCGCGCGCATCCTGAGCCTGACCAGCGACTATGACAACATGCAGATCGGCGCATTGACGCAAGCCAAACTCAAGCCTGAAGAAGCCAAAGTCATTGTGCTGCACAGCAGCGGCAAACGCTATGACCCGACGGTGGTAACTGCTTTTCTGGCACTGTTTGAGGAACCCAAGGCAGAGACATTACACACGGAAACCATCAAAGAGGTGGCGCTGGCGATCAACGAGCTGCAGCCAGGCATGGTGTTGTCGCGCGACCTGATCACCCCCAGCGGCATGCTGATGCTGTCGGCAGGCCACCAACTCGACGCCCGACTGATCGGCAAAATCGCCAGCTTTCTGCGCATGGGCGGCACCGACATGGTGGTCAATGTGCGTCAGGACTCGATCCCACCGGCAGAAAAACCGGTGTAGGTCCGGCCGCCTGCCCTTGCCCAATCATTTGTTGGAAAAAAACCGGGCTTCTTGCAGCAAAGTGTCCAGACTTCCCAGGCTGGCCTTGACCACGTCCAGCGGACCACCGAGTCGGGCCGCTACGCTGGCACACAACTGCTCAGGCACATTGCTGCCGCCAAAATCAAAACCCAGTTGTTTGCTGATCTGGTTGGCCGCCACCACGCAGGCCATCATGTCGGTGTCGCATTGTTCTGGCTGGTGCTGGAAGCGGATGGTCTGCACCAGTTCTGGCGCAAAGCGCCATTTTTCGGCCAGCATGGCACCCACGGCCGCGTGATCGACCCCAATCACTTGCGCCAGGGTTTGGTGCAGCGGCAGTTCTTGCCACAGGCTCATTTCGATGGCACGCCGAAACTCGGTCGGCATGAACTGCGCCACCACCACTTTGCCGAAGTCGTGCAAGAGGCCTGCAACAAAGCAATCGTGGGCCTCGACCGCAACCCAGCGCTGCGCCAGTTGACGTGCCAGCGCAGCGCTGGTGAACGAGTGCAACAAATAGCGTTGTCCGTCAAAACCCGCCAACGAGCTGCTGGGCAAGATGCCCATGGTAGCGATGCCAAGTGCCAGGCACTTGATCGCGTTGAAGCCCAGGAACATCACTGCATGGTCAACCGACGTGATCTGCTTGTCAAGACCGTAGTAAGCCGAGTTCACCACCCGCAGCACCTTGACCGTCACCACCGGGTCGCGGTTGATCACCTGCACCAGATCTCGGGGCGCACACGCCACGTCACGCGTGAGCGCAAGAATGCTCTGCACGCTTTTCGGGAAGGCGGGCATTTGCTCGACGGCAGCGGCCAGTCGCAGCGACAGTTCAGGATTTAGCAGCTCCATCAAGGCAACCTAGCAAGACGAACTAAAATTTCATTCTAGGGTCGGCGGCCTGCGCGCGCCTGCTCTTGCAAGCGCAGCACCCGGCGCTGCACCTTGCCGGTGGTGGTCATCGGCAGCGCGGTGACAAATTCGATCTCTTTGGGGTATTCGTAGGGCGCCAACTGGCCTTTGACATGGCTTTGCAGTTGGCTGATCAGTTCAGCATCAAAAATGGCTCTGGCGCTTGCATCAAATGGACGAGCAGTTACAAAATCAGGAGCAAGCACGACATACGCCTTGACCACCGCGCCACGCTCTGGGTCGGGCTTGGGCACCACCGCCGCGTTGGCCACCGCCGGGTGCTTGACCAGGCAGTTTTCGATTTCACCCGGGCCGATGCGGTAGCCCGCCACCTTGAACACGTCGTCGCTGCGCCCCTGGTACCACAGGTAACCCTGCGCGTCACGCCGCGCCAGGTCACCGGTGCGGCACCAGTCGCCGCTAAACTTGGCCTGCGTTGCAGCCTGGTTGCGCCAGTAGCCCAAAAAGAAGATCGGGTCGGGCTGGCCGTGCACATCGAACCGATGCAGCGCAACCTCGCCCACTTCATCCGGCGCGCATTCGTGGCCGGCCTCGTCGATCACCGCCAGGCGGTGCCCCGGATAGCCCAGCCCCATGCTGCCCGGCTTGGGCGGCCAGCCGGGCGCAGTCAACCCGCCGCCGGGCCGCCCCAAGGCGGGGTGGGCCCCTGAGGGGCTGAGCCCTTGGGCTCCCGATGTGCCTGCGCACATCGGGGCAGGGAGAACAGTCCCGGCCGCTGGCCGCGACACGTCCAGCGCAGTACGCGAAGCGACAGGCGTGGGGGCACAATTGCCGACAATGTAGTTGATTTCGGTCTGGCCAAACATCTCGTTGACCGTGACACCCAGTTGGGTCTGGCAATAGGCGAACACCGCGTCGCCAACCGCCTCACCGGCGCTCATGATGGCCTGTAGCTTCAAACCAAATTGTTGCTGCACCGTTTGCCCGGCGCCGCCCGAAGTGGCTTTCATCATCGCCTTGAGCGCAGTAGGGAACAAAAACGTGTGCGTGACGCCGCAGTCGCGCATCAGCTCCAACGCCGTTTGCGGGGCAAAGCGGCCGCTGAAAGCAACAATCGGCCGGCCAAAGTAAAGCGTGGGCAGCAGCGCGTCCATCAGGCCGCCGGTCCAGGCCCAGTCGGCCGGGCTCCAGAACACCGCATTGGAGGTCGCCAATGGCTCCGTGCCAGATGCCTGGGCGTTCTGCAAAACCAGAGCAGCCTGCGCTTGATCCATCTGCGCTACAGACTCTTTTGGCATCAAGTCAAAGAAGTTCTGACTGCACAAAAAACCGGTCAGGTTGCCGATCAGCGCGCGCTGCGGAATCAGCGCACCCTTGGGGTTGCCGGTGGTGCCGCTGGTGTAGATCAGGATCGCCGGGTCGTCGCTGCCGGTGGCGATCAGCGCAAACTGGTCACTGGCTTGCGCCAGCACGCTTGGGTAGTGCTGGTCAGCCAGCCCCTGCAAGGCGTTTGCCGCACCGATCCCGATCATATGGCGCACGCTAGGCGCTTGGGCGCGCACCGACGCCAAGGCGGCAAGCGTTTGCTCGTCGCCAATGGCCACCACGGCTTGGCTGTCTTGCAGCCGGAAAGCCAGCGCCTCGGGGCCAAACAGTTGCGACAGCGGCATCGCCACCGCGCCCATTTGCAGCACCGCCATGTAGGCCACCGCTGTTTCAAAACGCTGCGGCAGCACGATGGCTACCCGGTCACCGCGCGCCACACCCAGACCGGCCAGCACGTTGGACAGACGGTTGGCCTGCGATTGCAACTGCGCATAGGTATAAAAATGACTCTCAGCGCCCGTGAAATAAGCGCGAATAGCTACTCTTTCAGAAGCATCTGGCAACCCTGCCCAGCGCCCGCAACAGGCCTGCGCAATGTTGAAGGTGGCTGGCACCTGCCACTGAAAACCACTGAGCAGCGCCTGGTAGGTGGGCGGCAAGTCCCAGCCCGGCCGATCAATCGGGGCCGACACCGAGGTGGCTGGGGCGGTGGCTGACTGCACCGGGACGGGCGCGCTGTCGCTGGGTTGACTGAGAGACATGGCAAGGCTTTCGAAAGATCGGACAATCTGGGTTAAATGTATCCAATTAAACGTGTTTCGCGAAGCGTATTTGTCCCTGTCCGTGGCCTGAACTACCACCTGCGCGAGTGGGGCCAGCGCCAGAGCGGCCAAACGCCGCTGGTGCTGTTGCACGGCTGGATGGACGTGGCCGCCAGTTACCAGTTCATGGTCGATGCTTTGGCACAAGACCATTTCATCATTGCACCCGACTGGCGCGGCTTTGGCCTGACGCTGTCTGGTGGCACCGACACCTTCTGGTTTGCCGACTATCTGGCCGACCTGGACGCGCTACTGGACCACTACGCCAGCGACACCCCGGTGCATCTGGTCGGCCACAGCATGGGCGGCAACGTGGCCATGTTGTACGCCGCGGCACGCCCTGACCGGGTGCGCCGACTGGTCAACCTGGAAGGCTTTGGTCTGCCCGGCACCCGCCCCGAGCAAGCGCCGGCGCGTTATGGCCAGTGGCTGGATGAATTGCAGCAAGTTCGCCGTGGTGAGCTGGCACTCAAACACTACGACTCACTGGACGCGGTGGCGCGCCGCCTGATCAAGACCAACCCGCGCCTGTCACCCGACAAGGCGCGCTGGCTGGCGGCGCACTGGTCGGCCGAAACAGCGCCCGGGCAATGGACGATTTTGGGTGAGGCGGCGCACAAGATCATCAACCCGCAGCTCTACCGGGTCGATGAAATGCTGGCGGTGTTTGCGCAGATCAGCGCACCAATGCTGATGGTGGAGGCCAGCGACGACAGCATGGCGCAGTGGTGGCGCGGCAAATACACGCTCGACGAATTCCATGAACGGCTCAAGGCAGTGCCCGACGTGGCCGTGCAACGCCTGCCCGACTGTAGCCACATGCTGCACCACGACCAGCCGCAGTTGCTGGCCGGGTTGATCGAGCAGTTTATTGGACCCGCCCACGTGAGGCTTGCCGCATGATTGAAATTGACATCGTTGCAGTCAATGAAACAGACCGGATAGTGCATTTTGGCAGATGCAAACGGTCAGAATCGAAACACAACGGCGATTCTGTGAAAAGATTTGAACCGGGAAAATCGATTAGGGCACAGATGGATGGCGAAGCGAGTTGCGAGGCAGTTTGGGCGGGCCTGAGGCGTTCATAGCTCGGCCATGAGCAACGAATAACGGTCCAAAATGACCGCAAATCGGCCGCCAGTCGCGGTGCAGGGTCGAACACCCGCCTCATGGATTTTCTCGGTTGAACAGCCCATCAGCGACTTTATGACCACCAGCGCCGGCAGACGCTTTACCGGCTGGACGCAGCAACGTGCTCTGACCCAACTGGTGCGGCTGGCGGGGATCGAACCCACGACCCTTGGCTTCGGAGGCCAATACTCTATCCACTGAGCTACAGCCGCAACGCTGCAAAAAACCGATGTGCCTATTTTCGCACGAAGCCCGGGTGCTCCACTGGCACGCCGGGTCAATCTTCTTGCACCTGAACAAACTTCGCAACGCTGTTACAGTGTCACTCACAGTCAAGAACTCACAAGCATTGAACCATGAGCACTACGCACACCCCTTCTGACCACGACGCCCATGGCGCACCGGCGCCTTCGGCCAGCAAAAAAATCATCAGCATCTTGGCACTGGCGGTGGTGCCGGTGCTGCTGGTGGTCTGGCTGATCAACCAATACAAAGTGGCCGACGGTCAGGGTACGCCATCGTCCATGTCTGAAGAAGCCACCGCCACCCGCATCCAGAAAGTGGGTGTGCTGTCGCTGGGTGCCGCCAGCAGTGCGCCCAAGACCGGCGAACAAGTTTTCAAGGCACAGTGCACTACCTGCCACACCGCCGGTCTGGTGGGCGCACCCAAGTTTGGCGATGCCGCCGCGTGGGCACCGCGCATCAAGACCGGCTACGACGCGTTGTTGAATTCGGCGCTCAAAGGCAAGGGCAACATGACCCCGCAGGGTGGGGGCGCTTTTTCTGACGACGAAGTGGCCCGCGCCATGGTTTATATGGCCAACGCCGGTGGCGCCAAGTTTGAGGAACCGGCTGCGCCCGCTGGTGCCGCAGCGCCGGCACCGGAAGCTGCCGTCTCCCAATAGCAAAGTACCTTTTCAGGTTCTAGCCCTTTATCTACAAGCGCGAGCAGCTATTTAATATGGAGCGCTTGTGGGCTTTTGACAAAGCCAAAGCGGGCCGGTAGCACGCTCTGCAAGATGTCCTGAGGCAGCCACCGGCCACGCTCGATGGCGTCAGCAGCCAGGGCAACGTCTTGGCTCGGCACCAGGCCAAAGCCGCGGTCGGTCAGCAGATAGACGCGCCCGGTTTCGTCCACCCAGCATTGTTGATAGGTTGCGCTGCCGCCACGATGGTCTTGCAGCGACAGGTCTGGCTGCACCCGCCAGATCAGTGGCGTGGCTTCTAACTCGACAAACACGCGCTGCGGCCCGTTCTGAAAATACCAGCACCCGGCGACGTCAGCGCTGTAATTGCGGCCGATGAAGTCGATCAATCCCGCATGCGCCAGCACGCTGCCCTTGGCACCCGGCACGCCGCTGTCAAATGCGCCCAGCGCCTGCGCGGCGGCGTCACGCAGCAACCATTGGCCACGGGCGTCCAGCCCGAGCCAGCCGTGGCAGGCGGGCACCTTGGGCCATTTGCGCATGGCTTGTGCAACGATGTCATCCATTTCCACCTCCCGCAGCAACCAGCCAGCCACCCACTTTTTGAGGCAACGTTTGCAAGTGCCCGGGCGGGCGCCCCAGGGCAAAGCCAACGTGACCGCCGCCCTCTGGCTGCCACAGCGTCACATGGTCACCCACCGCCTTTGCATGGGGCAGGCAATGGGCCGGCACAAACGGGTCGTTGCGGGCGTTGACCACCAGCGTGGGTACGCGGATGCGCGCCAGATGCGGTTTGGCCGAGGCGCGCCGCCAGTAGTCTTGCGTGTTTTTGAAGCCATGCAGCGGCGCGGTGAATACATTGTCAAAAGCGTACAGGTCGCGTGCGGCGTGCAAAGCGTGCGCATCAAACAGGCCCGGAAACTGCGCCAGCTTTTGCCAGGCGCGCGGTTTCATGGTGGCCAAAAAGCGGCGGGTATAAATCTGCCGGTTCAGGCCACGGCCAATCGCCTGGCCACTGGCGGCCAGGTCCAACGGGGCCGAGATGCCAGCCAGCGCGCTTACACAGCGCGCAGCGTCCGTGTCCGCTTCTTCAGCCCAGCGCAGCAAGGCGTTGCCGCCCAGTGACACACCCAGCGCCAGCAACTTGCCCGCATGCCGCGAGCGCAGGCGTTGCAAGATCCAACCAATTTCTTCAAAGTCGCCCGAGTGATAGGCGCGCGGCGCGCGGTTGATCTGGCCACTACAGCCCCGAAAGTGCGGCACCACCAAGCCGATGCCCTGCTGCCGGGCCCAGGCGGCAAAGGCCAGCGCGTAATGGCTGCGCGACGAACCCTCCAGACCGTGGAACAACACCAGCAGCGTGGACGATGGCGCGCTGTTGAGCCAATCCAGATCGATGAAGTCATCGTCTGGCGTGTCCCAGCGCTCACGCCGGTAGGTAATGGCTTGGCGCGCCACGCCTGGTGGACCGGGTCGTGCGCCAATGGCTGGCCAGATGGTCTGCGCGTGGCCGCCCGGCAGCCACCAAGGAGCTATGTAGTTCATAGCATGTTACGCTTTAGATATATGCGCTAGAGGCCAATTTAATGCAGAACGTGCGGCACTTCAGAAATGTCCGGTGCTTCACGTAGCGAGCCGGGGCTGACATGGTGCGCCACCATGCGCCAGCCTTGCGCGGTCTTGTGATAGACGTTGGTGGCAATGGCAAAGGCTTCTACCGGGCCTTCGTTGGTGAGCAGTTCAATGCGTTCGCGCACGCTGTGCACGGCGCTGGTCATCGACTCGATCTTGCGCAAGGCTTCTATCTGCACACGCACGTTGCCGTTGTTGAAGACTGACTCAAACGCCGCCCGCACCGCGCCCAGGCCCACCAGCCGCGGGCCACCCGGGTGGATGCAGATCACCTCGTCTTCGTCGGCCCAGCAAGACATCAGCCGCTCAATGTCGCCCGTTTGCATGGCCTCATAGAATGTGCTCTCAGTTTCGTCGGCGGAGCCGCCGACTTGGGCGGACGATTTGCGGGCTTTGGGCATGGTTGAGACCAGGGTGAACAAGCTCTGATTTTGCCGTGATTCAATGGAGCGTCTTTTGACAGGGTCAAGATGACCACGCAGACTTGATTTTTGGCGTGGCGCCGCGATCTGTCAGGCTGTGCTACCGTTCCCTTTTTTTTACTGCGGAGGTGTTCATGAAACGCTGGTTCCTGATGCTGATGACCGTGCTGCTGCTGAGCGGCTGCGGCTACAACGACTTTCAACGGCTTGACGAGCAGACCAAATCGGCCTGGAGCGAGGTGCAGAACCAGTACCAGCGCCGTGCTGACCTGGTGCCCAACATTGTCGCCACGGTCAAGGGCGAGGCCAACTTTGAGCAAGAAACGCTGACCAAGGTGATTGAGGCGCGCGCCAAGGCAACGTCGATGCAGGTCACGCCCGAGGTGTTGAACAACCCAGACGCGTTTGCCAAATTTCAGGCCGCGCAGGGTGAGCTGGGTTCGGCCTTGAGCCGCCTGATGGTAACGGTGGAGCGCTACCCCAACCTCAAGGCTAACCAAGGTTTCAGTGACTTGCGCGTGCAGTTGGAGGGCACCGAAAACCGCATTACCGTGGCACGCAACCGCTACATTCAGGCGGTGCAAGACTACAACGTGCTGGCGCGCAGCTTCCCCAGCAACCTGACGGCAATGGTGTTTAGCTACCAGCCCAAGGCCAACTTTACGGTGGCCAACGAGGCCGCGATCTCGGCGCCGCCAACCGTGGACTTCAATAAAAAATGATTTTGGTGCACGCGCTGTCGGTGTTTGCCAGGCTGGCCCTGCTGTGGGCTTGCACCCTGGGCGCGGTGGCTTGGGCGCAGCAAGCGGTGCCGCCGCTGACAGCGCATGTTATTGACCAGAGCGGCACGCTGTCTGAGGCACAACGCCTGGCGCTGGATGCCCGGCTGGTGGCCTTTGAGCAAGCGCGCGGCGCGCAGGTGGTCGTGCTGTTGGTGCCCAGCACCCAGCCCGAGGACATTGCCGCGTACGCCAACCGGGTTGCCAACGACTGGAAAATTGGCCGCAAGGAGATCGGTGACGGGCTGGTGTTGATAGGCGCCATGCAAGACCGCAAGTTGCGCATAGAAGTGGCCAAGACGCTCGAAGGCGCTATTCCTGACCTGGAGGCCAAACGCATCATCGATGGCCTGATCACGCCGCGCTTCAGGCAATCTGACTACGCCGGTGGCATTGATGCTGCGCTGACCCGCATTCAGGCGCTGATCACGGGCGAAGCCTTGCCTGCACCTGCGCAGACCCCTGCGAGTCGCAAGCAAGGCTTTGACTGGCTGGAGCTGGGCATCTTCATGTTTATTGCCGTGCCGGTGGTCGGCGCTGTGACACGGCGGATCATGGGTAACCAGTTGGGGTCGATCGCTACTGGTGGGGTGGCCGGCTTGATTGCCATGACGTTTACCAGCAGCATCGTGCTGGCGGTGCTGGCTGGGTTGCTGGCGATGGTGGCCGCGCTGGTTCAGTCCACACCGCTGGCTAACCTGGGGGGGCGCAGCGGGCGTGGTGGCCGTGGCAGTCATGGTGGTTGGGGCCAGGGTGGCTTTGGCGGTGGGTCGGGCGGAGGATTTGGTGGCGGCGGGGGCGGCTTCAGCTCGGGTGGGGGTGGAGATTTTGGCGGCGGTGGTGCCTCAGGAGGCTGGTGATGTTGCAAAAAATCGCAAGGCTATTGCGCCACCGCTGGATGCCCGACAACGCGGCAGAGCGCGCCTGCCCACCGGCGCTGCTGGACCAATTGGCGCGCCAGGTAGCGGCCAGCGAAGCGGGTCACAGCGGTGAGATTCGGATTTACGTTGAGGCCAGCTTGCCGCTGAGTTATCTGTGGCAGAGCAGTGATGTCAAAACGATTGCCCACCAGCGTGCGCTGGCCATGTTTGGCAAGCTGCGCGTGTGGGACACCGAGCACAACAACGGCGTGCTGATTTACCTGCTGCTGGCAGAAAAGCATATCGAGATGGTTGCTGACCGTGGCTTGGCCGAGCGCGTCAGCGCGGACACCTGGCCGGCACTGGTGGCGCAGATGTCAGCGGCGTTCAAGGCGGGTCAATTTGAGGCTGGGCTGACGCAGGCGGTGGGGGCAGTGAGCCGCTTGCTGCACCAGCACTTTGCGCTGGAGGCTGGCGCGCGCAACCCCGACGAACTGCCGAATCAACCTGTGCTGGGGTGAGTCGGTCATAAAAAACCGCCAAACATGGCGGTTTTTTGATAAGGCAAGAGGCGTACTTATTTTTTGCCGCGGTATTTGCGCAGAGCTGCCATCTGTGCGGCCATGATGGTCAGCTCGGACGTGGCTTTGGCCAAATCGAGGTCGGTCTTGGCGTTTTTGATGGCTTCTTCTGCCGCTTGCTTGGCCTGGCTGGCTTTTTCGTCATCAAGGTCTTTGCCGCGAATCGCAGTGTCAGACAGCACGGTTACGCCAGTAGGCTGCACCTCAAGGATGCCGCCAGCGACAAACACAAACTCTTCACCGCCATCGGCCATTTCGATGCGCACCGAACCCGCTTTGATGCGCGTGATCAGTGGCGTGTGGCGCGGGTAGATGCCCAGCTCGCCGGCTTCACCGGGCAAGGCGACAAAGCGCGCCTCGCCAGAGAAGATGGATTCTTCGGCACTGACCACATCAACATGGAGGGTATTCATAAGCTTCCTAATCCGTGAGGGGTATAGCACCCTTTAACGTGAAAAAACAGTTTGTCATACCGGGCTACGACCCGGTATCCATGACTCCGGACTGCATGGATTGCGGGTCGGGGCCCGCAATGACACCCACCTCTCATGCTTCGGGGTAACTTCAAGGCCATGCTAGTTAGACTTTTTTTGCCTTCTCGAACGCTTCGTCGATGGTGCCGACCATGTAGAACGCTTGCTCTGGCAGGTGGTCGCATTCACCGGCGACGATCATCTTGAAGCCGCGAATGGTTTCGGCCAGGGACACGTATTTGCCAGGGGTGCCGGTAAACACTTCGGCCACGTGGAACGGCTGCGACAAGAAGCGCTGAATCTTGCGGGCGCGGGCCACCGTCAATTTGTCTTCTGGGGCCAATTCGTCCATGCCCAAAATGGCGATGATGTCGCGCAACTCTTTGTAGCGCTGCAACGTGCCCTGCACGGCACGGGCGGTTTCGTAGTGGTCCAGGCCCACCACGTTCGGGTCGAGCTGGCGGCTGGTGGAATCGAGCGGGTCCACCGCAGGGTAAATACCCAGCGAAGCGATGTCACGGCTGAGCACCACGGTCGAGTCCAGGTGGGCGAAAGTGGTGGCAGGGCTGGGGTCGGTCAAGTCATCAGCGGGCACGTACACGGCCTGGATCGAGGTGATGGAGCCCACCTTGGTGGAGGTGATGCGCTCTTGCAGGCGGCCCATTTCTTCAGCCAACGTGGGCTGGTAGCCCACGGCTGACGGCATGCGGCCCAGCAGCGCCGATACTTCAGTACCGGCCAAGGTGTAGCGGTAAATGTTATCGACAAAGAACAGCACGTCTTTGCCTTCGTCGCGGAACGATTCGGCAATGGTCAGGCCAGTCAGCGCCACGCGCAGACGGTTGCCCGGGGGTTCGTTCATCTGGCCATAGACCATCGACACTTTGGATTCGCCCAGGTTGTCTTTGTTGACCACGCCCGAGTCCATCATCTCGTGATAGAAGTCGTTGCCCTCACGCGTGCGTTCACCGACGCCGGCAAACACCGACAAGCCGCTGTGCGCCTTGGCAATGTTGTTGATCAGTTCCATCATGTTCACGGTCTTGCCGACACCGGCGCCGCCGAACAAGCCGACCTTGCCG
>JAQTSL010000246.1 GCA_028711355.1 Rhodoferax sp. | reverse complement strand
GAAAAATTGTGATTGCCACCGGTAATGTGACCACCTTCGCCGGATCAGGCACCGCCGCAGCCACAGACGGCACGGGTACTGCTGCATCGCTCAGCTACCCGGTAGGCATCACCACCGACGGTACCTATCTGTATGTTACCGGAGACGCCCGGGTGCGCAAGATATCAATCGCCACCCGTGCTGTCACAACGCTGGCCGGCTCTGGCACGCCAGGCTTGACTAACGCAACCGGCACCGCAGCCCAGTTCAACGAACCGTTTGGCATCACCACCGATGGCAGCAGCCTGTTCGTTGCCGACAGAGTCAACAACGTTATTAGAAAAATCCAGTAAGTCGTCTGTCACACATGCCAACAGCCCGCCCCGTGCGGGCTGTTGTGCTTTTGAGCGGGCGGCATCTGCCAAAAAAATCATATTTGCTTCAAATTAAAGAGTGCGTTGCGCATGATTGACGGTCACTTGGGCCCGATTTCTTATTGAACTTATGGCTTTTGGACAGGCTCCTGGCCAAAGGTTCGGTCAGCGCCGGTGCGGGCACCCCCCCATTTGGGGGGTATTAACAAAATTAAGGCTCGGCTACCATCAGCCAACCTATTTTGGAGCGCACATATGCTGGCAAGATTTTTTAACTCGCTGGTGGTCGGTCTATCACTGGCCTTTTTTAGTCTATTCAGTAGCGCTGCAACGGTGTCTTACACGCCCACGCTGGCGTCGGGCTGGAACCTGGTGGGCAACAGCACCAGTGCGGCAGTGGATGTCAAAACATTGCTAGGCACACAGGCGGGCAGCGTCACCTCGGTCTGGAAGTGGAACGCCGCCAACAGCAAATGGGCGTTTTATTCGCCGGCACTGGATACGGCCAACACGCTGGCAAGCTACGCCGCCGCCAAGGGCTACGACGTGTTGAGCAGCATTGATCCGGGCGACGGCTTTTGGATCAACGTGAATGCCACCTCGGGGCTGGTGCTGGGTGCGCAAAGCGGCACCGGTTTTGCGGTGACCGCATCAACGTTGAAACCCAGTTGGAATCTGGTCGCCACCGGTGACGACAGCAGCCCGGCAGTCTTCAGTACAACAGTGAGCAACGTCACCACGCTATGGGCCTGGAACAGCGCCAACAGTGGCTGGTATTTTTACGCGCCGTCCATGACAAGTAGCGCGCTGGCCGGTTACATCAGCAGTAAAAAATACCAGGATTTCGGCAACACCACACTGGGTAACGGGCGCGGCTTTTGGGTCAACTACGCGGGCACGGGAACGGGCGGGACCGGTGGCACGACACCGGTGGTTGGGCTGATGGGTGGCAACATCCTGGGTAAAGCACTGGTGCTCAACCCAGCCAATGTCACCACTTTTGCTGGCACTGGCACGATGGGTGCGGCTGATGGCAGTGGTATTGCTGCATCGTTTAATGAATTCAGGGACTTCACCACGGACGGCACCCACCTGTATATGGCTGACGCAGCCAACAACAAAATCCGCAAGATTGAGCTTGCCACCGGCCTGGTAACAAGCTTGGCAGGCTCTGGTGTGGTCGGGGCAGCCGACGGCATGGGCGCAGCCGCCACATTCAGTTACCCGACTGGTATCACCACCGATGGTGTCAACTTGTATGTGGCAGACACCAACAACCGCCTTATCCGCAAAATTGTGATTGCCACGGGCTCGGTTTCGACGCTGGCAGGTTCAGGGACATTGAATGGCGTGATCGACGGAACCGGCTCGGCAGCCTCATTTGTGTCGATCAATTGCATCACCACCGATGGCACCAACCTATACATCGTGGATGGTGGTAGCCAGGCGATCCGCAAAATTGTCATTGCAACCGGCGTTGTCACGACACTGACCACACCACGCTCATTCAGTTTTCCGTTCGGCATGACCACCGACGGCACTTATTTGTACATGGCAGACACGGGCAACCATCTGGTACACAAAATCACCATTGCCACGGGCGCAGTGACCACCCTGGCGGGCTCTGGCACGGCTGGTGCTGCTGACGGCACGGGCAGCGCCGCGTCGTTCAACAGTCCTGGGGGTATTGCAACCGACGGTGTGAACCTGTATGTCAGCGATAGCGTCAACCAGAAAATTCGCCAAATTGACGTTGCCACTGGCGCAGTGACCACTCTGGCCGGTTCTGGCTACAAAGGGGCGACAGCGGGCGTGGGCACCGGTGCTTCGTTCTACTACCCGTATGGTTTAAGCACCGATGGCAAGGATTTGTATGTTGCAGATATGTCCAATTACAAAATTCGCAAAATTTCTGGCGGTGGCGGCAGCGCAAGCAGCGTTACCCCGGTTGCGCCCGAGGGTGTCACGGCAACCCCCGCTAGCACAACCCAGGTCAACCTGAGCTGGAATGCAGTCACCGGCGCCATCGGTTATTACGTTTATTTGGGCAACGTACCCAATATGGCGTCGTCAGGCATGACCAACGTGACCGCCAAGACTGCATCCAATATTGCGCCTACAACCGCCACCAGCCTGGCTGTTCGCCGACTGCCCACCGGTATTTCATACTACAGGGTGACAGCCATTTTCCCCAACGGTGAAAGTGCTGGCTCGACCGAAGTTTCGGTTGTATCGAATCCCATCCCACCCTACATTGGCGCATCGATCATGAACCTGCCCGACACGGCGGGCAACCAGCTTTACTTTGCGCAAGTCAATGTGGGAACCGATGTCACCAGCATTCTGTCAACCTCCACCATCACCAACGCCAGCATCAGCGTTAACGCAGTGAACGTGCCGTACTCCAGCGTGGGGGGCAGCTACATGGCGGTGGTGGCACCGGATACTGCGGGCAAATTCACCGTGACGATCACGCTCGATGGTCACACCTACAGCATCACGGCGCCGGCCATCACAAGCTTTCCGACGGTGACCATGCCTTCGCCCTTTGCGGCAGATGTTGCCAACACCATCAGTTGGACCGCACCTCCTGGTGCAGTGGGCAGCCTGGCTTATGGTTTTGAAATTTCTTCCAGCGTGCCCGGTAGCGTCACCATACCGGTGGCCGGCAGCGTCAGCCCCGGTATGTCGCTGACTTCATTTGAAGATGTAACCACGCGGCAGATACTGTTTAGCCAAACCACAGCAGCCACCAGCGTGACGGTGCCGGCCAACACGCTTAAGGCAGGCACCAGCTACGAGCCGCATCTGATCGTAGCCTGGCCCAGCCTGATTTACCCGATTGCCGACGCCAACACAGGCAGCAAGCTAGGGATGGGCACGATGTACCTGATGCCCCAATTGACCGTGGCAGCCGCAGCCCCGGTGCTGCCGGCAACGCCAGCAACCGTAGCCACCCAATTGACAACTGACAACAAAACCAGCATCACCTGGAGCGCGGTCAGTGGTGCCATTGCTTACAATATCTATCGTTCCACATCGCCCAATGTCGCCATCTCGGCAGCCAACAAAGTGGGCTCTGCGGCAGATGTCAGCACCGCTTTTAGCGATACCGGGCTGGCCGCTGCCACCACCTATTACTACAAAGTGACGGCGATCACGGCAGACGCTGAAAGTCTGGCGTCATCTGAGGTCACCACCACCACCCTTGCCGCTGCGCCTGTCAATGCTGGGCCGGTTGGCACCCAGATGGGCGGCGCAAGGCAAGGCACGGTCTTGAGCACACCCAGTTTGGTATCGACCCTGGCTGGTTCAACTTCTGGCCAGCTGTCTGGCTACGTGGACGACACCGGCACGGCGGCAAAGTTTCAATTTCCGATGGATATCACGACCGATGGCACGTATTTGTTTGTCACGGACTCAAGCAACCATGTCATTCGGAAAATTGAAATCACCACCGGAGTGACCAGCACCCTGGCGGGCTCTGGCGTTGCCGGTTCGGCGGATGGCACCGGCGTAGATGCGTCGTTTAATCAACCCGAGGGGCTGACCACGGATGGCTCCTCGGTGTATGTTGCAGACGTGCAAAATCACAAAATCCGAAAAATCGAGATTGCCACCGGGGTTGTCACCACCGTAGCGGGTACTGGAACATCGGGGTTTGTGGATGGTGCGGGTTCAATAGCCACATTCAGTCGGCCTGCGCGCATCACAACGGATGGCACGAATCTGTATGTGACCGACACCGGAAACTACAAAATCCGTCAAATTGTGATCGCCACCGATGTGGTCTCAACCTTGGCAGGTTCTACGCGTGGTTATGTCAATGGCATCGGTACTGCAACCAAATTTTCAGAGACAAGCGGCATCACCACCGATGGGGTCAACCTCTATGTGGTGGATAACGCCAGCCTGGCGATCCGCAAAATTGTGATTGCAAGCCAAGAAGTGACAACTTTGATCGGCCCTTCCGCCCCTTGGTTCGCCAATCCCAGAGGCATCACCACCGATGGCACCAATTTGTACGTTGCCAACAGCCAAACCTCCCTCATTCTCAAGGTAGAAATTGCAACGGGAACGGTGACCAAATTAGCGGGTGCCGGCATCAGCGGTTTTGCCGATGGAGCCAGCCTTACAGCAGCCAAATTCAATATGCCCTGGGGCGTGACGACCGATGGCCTTAACCTGTATGTAGCAGACACCTACAGCCACAAAATCCGCAAAATTGGCACTACCGAGGCACTGCCAGCGAGCTTGGCGGTGCTGGCAACACCGACCGGCGTGACAGCATCCAACCACTATGGCAACAACATTTTCTTAAGCTGGCCAACTGTTCCCGGCGCACAAGGCTATTACGTCTATCGCGCAACGGCACCCAATTTGCCACTTGCATCGATGACCAACATCACCACCGGGTCAGCGCTGGTGGGCCCGTCACTGCATGCCACCAGCCTTTTTGATGCGTTTGGTCTGGCCGCTGGCACCAGCTATTACTACCGGGTGGTGGCGTTGGATGCCACAGGCGCGAGTGAACCGTCTTTTGAAATCAGTGCCACAGCCAAATCGACCACTACCAACAGCAACACCCCGGCACCAGCCGTCACGGGCTTGATGGGGGGTGCCGTTTTGGGTACACCCCTGAGCGCTAGTGGTGTGGTCAGCGCTTTTGCGGGTTCTGGCGTGGTGGGCACTGGCGATGGCAGCGCAACAACTGCCACCTTCAACAAAGCGGGCGCTATCACGACCGATGGCACCAGCCTGTATGTGGCGGAATACTTGACCCACTTGATTCGCAAAATCGACATTGCGACCGGCGCGGTTTCAACCATTGCGGGGTCTGGTACGCGTGGGGCAACAGATGGCCCTGGCACTGCCGCATCGTTCAACAACCCGCATGGCATCAGCACCGATGGCTCCTCCCTGTATGTGGCGGACACAGGCAACAAAACCATTCGCAAAATCGTGCTTGCCACCGGCGTTGTGACTACCTTGGCTGGCTCGGGCCGAACGGGGGGAGCCGATGGCGTGGGCAAGGCTGCATCGTTTCAAACTCCGGTTGGGCTCACGACAGATGGCAGCAACCTGTACATTGTGGATTCTGGCAACCAGAATATTCGCCAATTGGCACTGGCTACAGGTACGGTCACCACGGTGGCCGGCATCCGTGGCTTTCCCGGACTCAGTGACGGAATTGGAGCAAGCGCAGGGTTTTATGGGCCAAATGCCATCACGACCGACGGC
>JAQTSL010000245.1 GCA_028711355.1 Rhodoferax sp. | reverse complement strand
ACTTGGCGCTGGGGTTGTCAAAAACATCAAATTGCATGCTGCCGCTACCAGGTTCGCAGGTCGTCACACCACAAGCCATGCATTTCAAATCGATGATTTTGTTCAGCTAGCCAGTCACGATGGGTTTGCTCAAACCGGGTTTGGCGCTGCTGCAAAGTTTCTGACTGGGCACCCGCGTGTAGTTTTGAAAATTGCTGCACAGACAGGATGACCGAGTCAATCTGCCCGTCTTTCTCGACAAAAATGGGCTCCAGTTTGGCTTGGGCACAGAGCGCACCAAACCGGTTTTTCGCCTGCGTTGCGGTCACTTGCATGGTGCAGCTCCGGAAGGTATTGCGCTGGCCATTTTAGCCATTGATCTGCCCTGTGACACTGAACTTTCCTCAATCCGCGCTGGCGGCGATGAGCGGCGTGCGATAGACGTTACCGGCCCATCACCTGCTCAGGCAGCCAGGTGGCGATTTGCGGAAACACGCACAGGATCAAAATCGCCAGCACCATGCACAGCATGAACGGGAAGGCGCCTTTCAGGATCGTGGTGAGCCGGATGTCGGGGCTGATGCCGTTAATGACAAACAGGTTCAGGCCGACCGGTGGTGTGATCAGGCCGAGCTCCATGTTGATCGTCAGCACCACGCCAAACCAGATCGGGTCAAAGCCAGCGGCAGTGATCACCGGCATCAAAATCGGTGTCGTCATCAGGATGATGGCGGCCGGTGGCAAAAAGCAGCCGGCCGCCAGCAACATCAGATTGATGGCGGCCAGCACCACCCAGCGGTTGGCTTGCAGGTCCCCGATGGCTTGCGCCACCGACTGTGTGACCTGCAACGACGACATCATGTAGCCAAACAAAATCGACGTGCCGATGATCAGCAGCAACATGCCCGATTCGCGCAGTCCATCGCGCAAGATGTGCCACATATCGGCTGGCCGCCAAACGCGGTAGATCACCGACACCATCAGCAGGCACAACATGGCACCGACACCGGCCGCCTCGGACGGCGTGGCAATGCCGCCGTAAAGCGAATAGACGACGCCGGCCACCACCGCAATAAAAGGCAGCAGTTTGGGCAGCAATTCAACTTTTTCGCGCAGGCTGTAAATGCGGTCTTTGTCAATCAGCACGGTGCCGCGCTTCCAGCTTAAAAAGAACGCCCACAGCATAAATAACACGGTTAGCAACAAGCCCGGCAGGACGCCCGCGATAAACAGCCGTCCGATCGACGTCTCGGACGCGATGCCGTACAGAATCATGGTCACGCTGGGCGGGATCAGAATGCCCAGCGTGCCGCCGGCGGCGATGGCACCGGTGGCCAGGTCGGCGTCGTAGCCGCGTTTGCGCATCTCGGGGATGCCCATCTTGCCGATCGCAGCACAGGTGGCCGGACTGGAGCCGGTCAGCGCCGAAAATAAGGCACAGGCGCCAATGTTGGAAATCACCAGCGAGCCCGGCACCTTGTGCAGCAGGCGCGCCAGCGCTTCGTACAAGTCGCTACCCGCTTTGGACGACGCCACTGCCGCCCCCATGATGATGAACATCGGGAGCGACACCAGCGTGAAGTCGTCCAAGCCAGAAAAAATGGTCTCTGGCACAAAATGCACGCTGCTCCAGCCGTCAAAGGCAAGCATGAATCCAAGCGCGACCGCGCCCAGCCCAAAGGCAATCGGAACGCCGGTGGCCAGCACCAGCAAGGTGACACCAAACACCAGGGCACCGATCAGCAGCGGGCTCATACGTGTACCCCTGGTGTCAGCCCATACGGTTCCTCGCGGCGCGTGAGCACGAGCCACAGTTCAGCCAGGTACTGCAGGCACAGCAGGCCCAAGCCTACCGGCACACTCAGGTGCGGAATCCACAACCGGGCGCGCCACATGGACGACGTGGTGTGGCCGGACGTGAAGGTCTCGTACCACCACGGCAGCGAGGCGTAAAAAAACAAGCCGCAAAAAGCCAGCGACACCGCACTGCCCAAAAAGTACAGCGCGCGCCGGCGACGGCCCGCTACCAGCATCGGCAAAATGTCCACGCCGATGTGCCCGCGTGTGAGCAGAATGTACGGCGCCCCCAAAAAAGTGGCCGCCAGGACAGAAAACGTGGCGAACTCGGTCTGCCAGATGGAAGACTGGTGCAGTACCGCGCGCACAAAAACCATCTGGCATACCACCAGCACCGCCAGCACGATCAGGCCAGCAGAAAACACGCCCAACGCTCTGGAGGCGGCATAGACCGCCTGCACCCACAGCGGCAGCGTGCGTTGTTGCTCCTTATTTAACACTCAGTGCCTTTTCGATCAGTTCCTTGCCACCCGGCACTTTTTCGGCAAACGCCTTGTAAGACGTTTGCTTGGCCACAGCGCGCCAGGCTTCAGCGTTGGCCTCAGTCATGGTCGCCACCTGAACGTTGCTCTTTTTGAAAGCCTCGATCATCTTGTCGTCGAGCTTCTTCGATTCGAGATTGAAATAGTTCTCGGCCTTCTTGGCCGCAGCACTCAGGGCCTTTTTTTGCACGTCGTTGAGCTTGTCCCAACTGCGCTTGGCGATCAGCACTGGTTCGTACATGAACCACATGGCGTTGTCGCCAGGGGCCGTGATGCATTTGACCTGCTCGTACAGGCGGAACGACACAAAACTACCGGTTGAGGTGTCGGTGGCCTGGATCACGCCCTGCTGCATGGCGTTATAGACCTCGTTGGACGGAATCGACACCACCGACGCACCGGCTCCGGCCCACATCTGGGCAAAGGTGGCGCCGGCCGAACGCACCTTCAGTCCGTTGGCGTCTTCGGGCTTCAAGATGCATTTATCTTTGCCGGCGAAAGCACCCGCCAGCCAGGCGTCGGCCAGCACCAGTGCGCCACCCTGACCAATGATGGCCTTGATATCTTGCATAAAGGGCGAGGCGTTGATGCGCTGGGCGTGCTCATGGCTTTTGATCAGCCCGGGCATCAATGTGGCGCCAAACTGTGGATGCATCCCCGAGGCGTAGTCCAGCGGAAATGCCGACATGTCGATCTGGCCGGACTGCATCGCCTTCCACTGGTCTTGTGCCTTGACCAGGCTGGCGCCCGGAAACACCTTGATTGTCAGTTCTACGTTGGCAGCGGCAATGTCGCGCGCAATCATTTGCACCATTTCGTCGCGTACGTCACCTTTGCCACCTGGAAACTGGTGCGACGCCTTGAGCGTGATGCTTTCAGCCAGGGTCGCAGTCATGGGCAACGCGGCGGCCAGCAGGCAAGTCAGCGTGCGGGCGATTGGGGGAAATGTCATGGGTTTGTCTCCGGTTGTTGTGATGTGATATGACTGGCTAATGTAAATTTTGTAATTTTTCAAGCGCATTGGTGAATACCCTTGATCGGAGGTGCATGGGGTTAACCCGCATGGGAGACGTTGCCAATCGGCAGTAAAGTGACTCATCGATCAGATAGGTTATCGGATTCATAAGTATTTCACCCGAGGAGTTTTATTCATGTCGTCTTCTCCATCCAGGTTGTCGCGTCGCATGTTGTTTGCCGGAGCCGGTAGCGTCGGTGCGCTGGCGGCCGCCGTTAGCGTGCTGCCGTTGGTCAAATCGGTGCCCCAAGCAGCGGCACCAGCACTGCCCAAGCCCGAAAAAGGCGGCGGCTATGTGTTAAGCGACCACGTCAAGCACTACTACAAGACTGCGCTGGTTTAATGGGTTGGGGTCAGAGCACGTCGCTTTGCGAGTGGTCTGACCCACAAAGAATGAAATCGTTTTTCGGAGACTAATATGTTGTTAACCAAGAAATCGGGTCGCTTCGGCGCATCTGCGCATACACCGTTAGTGCACAGCTTGCGTCGTGGCCTGAGCCAGGCGCTGCCCACCATGGATCGTCGTGCCTTTTTGCGTCGCTCTGGGCTGGGCGTGGGTGTCGGGTTGGCGGCGTCGCAGCTCACGCTGGTCAAAAAGTCGCAGGCGGCCACTGGCAATGTGGCGCTGGGCGACGGCAAGATCGAGGTCAAGCGCACCGTCTGTACGCACTGCTCGGTCGGTTGCGCGGTCGATGCGGTGGTTGAAAACGGCGTTTGGGTGCGCCAAGAGCCGGTGTTTGATTCTCCTATCAACCTGGGCGCGCATTGCGCCAAAGGTGCGGCGCTGCGCGAACACGGGCATGGTGAATTTCGCCTGCGCTACCCGATGAAGTTGGTCAACGGCAAGTACCAGCGCATCAGTTGGGACGCCGCCTTGAACGAGATCAGCGCCAAGATGCAAGAGCTGAAAAAGGCCAGCGGCCCGGACAGTGTTTATTTCATTGGTTCTTCCAAGCACAACAACGAGCAGTCTTACCTGATGCGCAAGTTTGTCAGCTTCTGGGGCACCAACAACTGTGACCACCAGGCGCGCATTTGCCACAGCACCACGGTGGCTGGTGTGGCCAATACCTGGGGCTACGGTGCCATGACCAATTCGTACAACGACATGCAAAACAGCAAGTGCGCGTTGTACATCGGATCCAACGCCGCCGAGGCGCATCCGGTGAGTTTGCTGCATATGCTGCACGCCAAAGAGACTGGCACCAAAATGATTGTGGTCGATCCGCGCTTTACTCGCACCGCCGCCAAAGCCGACGAATACGTGCGCATCCGCTCGGGCTCTGACATCGCCTTTTTGTTTGGCGTGCTGCACCACGTGTTCAAAAACGGCTGGGAAGACAAGCAGTACATCAACGACCGTGTTTATGGCATGGACAAGGTCAAGGCCGATGTAATGGCCAACTGGACCCCCGACAAAGTTGAGGACGTGTGTGGTGTCAAAGAAGAGCAAGTGCTGCGCGTGGCGCGCATGATGGCTGAAAACCGCCCCAGCACGCTGGTCTGGTGCATGGGCCAAACCCAGCACAGCATTGGCAACGCCATGGTGCGCGCCTCGTGCATCTTGCAACTTGCCTTGGGCAACGTGGGAAAAAGCGGCGGTGGCACCAACATCTTCCGTGGCCACGACAACGTGCAGGGTGCGACCGACGTCGGCCCAAATCCCGATTCACTGCCGGGCTACTACGGTATTGCCGACGGCTCCTGGAAGCATTACGCCAAGGTCTGGGGCGTGGACTATGAGTGGATCAAAAAGCAATTTGCGTCGCCCGCCATGATGACCAAGCCAGGTATCACCGTGTCGAGCTGGATCGATGGCGTGCTGGAAAAGAACGAGCTGATTGACCAGGACAGTAACCTGCGCGGTGTCTTTTACTGGGGCCATTCGCCCAACTCGCAAACGCGGGGTCTGGAGATGAAGCGCGCCATGGACAAACTTGATTTGCTGGTGGTGGTCGATCCGTACCCATCAGCCACGGCGGCCATGGCCGCGATGCCCGGCAAACCGGAAGATTTGAACCCGAACCGCGCGGTCTATCTGCTGCCGGCCTGCACGCAGTTTGAAACCAGTGGCTCGGTCACTGCCTCGAACCGCTCCTTGCAATGGCGTGAAAAAGTGATTGAGCCGCTGTGGGAAAGCCGCAGTGACCACATGATCATGCAGCAGTTTGCCGACAAGCTCGGTTTTGGCAAAGAGCTCTCGGTCAACTACAAAATGCAAAAAGTGCACGGCATGGACGAGCCCACGCCCGAGAGCATTTTGGGTG